>JAJZZR010000009.1 GCA_021797465.1 Pseudomonadota bacterium
CTTCAGCAGCGCCAGGTCGCCGCCGATGCGGACGTGCACGAATTCGCTCGCGATGGCTGTCGAGCCGAGCGTGGCCATCTGCAGCACGTCCTGCGGCTCAGTGAAGCGGATCAGCGCCCGCTCCGGCATCGGATTGACCGCCACGATCGGCACGCCGCGCCTGCGGGCCTCGACGAGGCAGGTCATCATGCGCGGCGAATTGGTCCCGGTGTTCTGTCCAATGACGAAAATCGCTTCCGCGTGCTCGAAGTCCTCCATGACGACGGTACCTTTGCCGACACCGATCGCCGGCGGCAGGCCGCGGCTCGTCGGCTCGTGGCACATGTTCGAGCAGTCGGGGAAGTTGTTGGTGCCGAACTCGCGCACGAACACGGAGTATAGAAACGCCGCCTCGTTCGACGTGCGGCCCGAGGTATAGAACTCCGCCTGATGAGGGCTCGCGAGCGCACTCAGGTGGCGGCCAATCAGCGCGAACGCGTCGTCCCACGTACAGGGCACATACCGGTCGCAACCCGTGTCGTAGCGCATCGGCTCGGTCAGACGGCCCTGCATCTCGAGCCAGTAGTCGGACCGGCGCTCGAGCTCGGCGACGGTGTGCTCGGCGAAGAACTCGCGCGTCAGCCGCCGTGCTGTCGCCTCGAAGGCAAGCGCCTTGGCGCCGTTCTCGCAGAACTCCAGCGCCCGCCTGCAGTCCGGGTCGGGGAATGCGCAGCTCGGGCACTTGAACCCGCCCGGCTGGTTCATCGACAGCAGCGCGCGCGATCCTTGGGTCAGGACGCTCTGCTGCATCAGTATCCGGGCGGTTGCGGCCGCGGCGCCCCAGCCGCCGGCGGGCCGCTCGTACGGCCGGTATCGTGGCTTGCGGTCCGCCACGTCTAGACCCTCATCAGAATCACGGCGCGCTCCCCGCTCGCTCGCGAATGGTCCCAACGGCTCTGTCCCGGCCTGCCGAGGCGCCCGGACCTTTCGGCGGCGGCACGTCCACGACCCGCCGCGCGGACAGATATTGCTGGAGCGTGCGCACGGCCTCCGCGTCGATTTGAGCCCAAGCCGCGGCGGAGATGGGCGCCAGCTCGCGGTGAAGATTATTCATGTCTCGCGTTCTTTCTGCAGAGAGCCACTACCGAGTGAGCCATCAGAGGCTGCGGCACGGGGCACGGACCGCAGCGGAGCATCATCCGCGCCGCCGCTTCCGCCGGCGGCGGACGCGGCCTGCGCCGCGGCACTCTCGAGCCAGCTCGCCGACGGCACAAAAAACAATGTTCCGGTCACCGCCCGGCTGAAGTCGAGGAGGCGATCGTAATTGCCCGGAGGATTGCCGACGAACATGTTCCCCAACATCCGCTCTATCGTCCCGGGCGAGCGCGCATAACCGATGAAATACGTGCCGAACTCGCCTTTGCCGGCGTCACCGAACGGCATGTTGTGACGAAGAATCTCGACTTCCCGGCCGTCCTCGACCAGGCTCGTCAGAGCGTTGTGCGCCGAGCTCGGCTTCACCGCCTCGTCGAGCTCGATGTCCGACAGCTTCGTCCGCCCGATGATTTTTTCCTGCTCCTCCACCGGAACGGCATTCCACCTCTGCAGGTCATGCAGGTATTTCTGGATGATCACGTAGCTTCCGCCCGCGAAGGCGGCGTCCTCCTGCCCGATGATCGTGGCTTCGAACGCGGACTGACCCACCGGATTCTCCGTGCCGTCGACGAAGCCGAGCACGTTACGCTCGTCGAAGTAACCGAAGCCATGCGTCTCGTCCGCCACCGAGACCGCGCCATCGAGCCGCAGCATGATCTGGGTGGCCAGCTCGAAGCACAGGTCCATGCGCTCGGCACGAATGTGTAATAGCATGTCTCCCGGCGTCGCGGCCGCGCGATGCACGCCGTTGATCTCGCGGAAGGGATGCAGGTCCTTGGGCCGCGGCGTCCCGAAGATACGCTCCCAGGCATCGGAACCGAACCCCACGATGCACGAGAGTTGGCCGTCGGGCGCACGGGCGCCGACGCCGCGGACCAGGGCGGCGAGATCGGCGCACACGGCGCGCACCGCGGCACCGTGCTGCGCGCCGGAGTTCAAGGTCACGACCAGGAAGATGGCTGCGCTCGTGAGCCGGGCGGTGACAGGTTGCGGTGTCTCGGCTGGCATGCGTGACTCCTTGGCATTCTCTGCGCAGTCCGCTGATGCAAACTCATGGCGCGAAGTCAGTATAGTACCGAAGCCTCCGCGCGGGCGTACACCGGGCCCACGCCGCCGCCACGCTCATCGCGCTGATCCTGGCCATGCGCCGCCACGCGAGCACCCGCGCCAAACTGAAGCGCGACCGCACATGAGCCCGCACCCCGGGATAGCGGCATCGCCGTCTGTCCGCGGCGACGCTCGGGGCGGATCTCGCGGTCGGTGCCGCCGAGCGGCGCATCGTCACGGCATGCGCCGAGGAATCGAACCGCTCGAGCGCCCGGGCATCGTGTCCCGGGCGGCGGCAATGCAGATGCGCTCTGCTGTCTGACCTATTTACTTTGCGCGATGCGCGGAGTACGGTTCGCGCCGTCGTTCTGGACCGCGAGGTTTTCCCCAGTTGGGCAGTAGTTGTACGAGTGGTTGCTGGCGGTGCGCGCTGCGCAACGTTCCGCGCTCGGCAGGGCTGACCCCGGGAAACCAGACCGCGGTAGCCCGCTGACGCGCGGGATACTCGGCGCCGGGCTCGCGGCGCCGACCGATTCGGCACCACCGGTTTCTCTGTCTCGGTAGCACGCTCCGGATCTCGGGGCGTGCGTTTTCGTGCGTCGCCGCCCTGCAAGTTCGGTGCGGCGGCCGGCATGTCTGTATCCGCAAGGGCGAGTCCCGCCGGTCATGGGCGCTCGAGGGTGGTGGATGATGAACACAGTCTACGGAGCTTGCGAATGAACGCCGGGGTCGAGCGCGGGATGATGCGCGCATGCCCGGATTGCCCTCCGATCCCGGAGGGACTGCAGCACCGGTTGCGCGACCGCCTGCATCTGGCGGAGCTGCACCGTGGCGCCACCGACTGGCGGGGACGCCTGCTGCTCGGACTGGCGCTGCTTGGGCCGGGTGTGCTGGTCATGCTCGGCGACAACGACGCCGGGGGCGTGATCACCTATATGCAGACGGGCGCCGCCTACGGGCTCGGCCTGTTCCTGCCCCTGATGATCCTGCTCGGATTCGTGGCGTATGTGGTGCAGGAAATGACGGTGCGCCTCGGCGCCGTGACGCGCCGCGGGCACGCGGAGCTGATCTGGAAGCGCTACGGTCCCTTTTGGGGCTGGTTTTCGCTCGTCGATCTGATCGTGGCCAACGTGCTGACCCTGATGACCGAGTTCATCGGCATCCGCCTGGGCGGCCAGGCGCTCGGCCTGCCGCCGTGGCTGACGGTGCCGGCGGCGCTGTTCTTCATCGTCGGAGTCCTGGTGTTCCTGCGCTATTGGACCTGGGAGCGCATCTCTTTGTTCGTGGCGGCATTCAACCTGGTATTCGTTCCGCTGGCGTTGCTCGCCCATCCCGACTGGCAAGGCGTGGCACGCGCCTTCGCCGGACAGGGCTGGAGGGTTCCCGGCGGATTCCTGTCCCTGACGTTCCTGGTGCTCATCACCGCCAATATCGGCACCACGATCGCGCCGTGGCAGCTGTTCTTCCAGCAGTCCTGCGTGGTCGACAAAGGACTATTGCCGCACGACATTCGCGCCGGCCGGCGCGACCTTATGTTGGGCGTGGTCGGGATGGTGCTTGTGGCCATGGCGTTGATCATACTCGCGGCCCGGACCTTGCAGGGTGGCCCGGGCGCGCAGCAGCTCGACGCCGTGTCGATCCTGGCTGCAATCCGCGCACACCTGGGCACGGACATGATGACGCTGTTCGCGCTCGGCCTGATGGAGGCCGGACTGATCGCCGCCATCGTGATCACCGCCAGCAGCGCCTGGGCGGTCGGGGAAGCCTTCGGCATCGACCGCTCCCTGAATGCGGCGCCGCGGCAGGCGCTCGGGTTCTACCTGCCCGCGGTCGCCGGCACCGCGATTGCCTCGGTGCTGGTGCTGCTCCCCGGGCTCGACCTCGGCTTTCTCAATCTCAGCGTGCAAGTCATCGCCACCGTGTTCATGCCGGCGGCCATGCTGTTCCTGCTGATGCTTCTCAATGACCGCGAGTTGATGGGCGAGCACGTCAACTCGCCGCGCCGCAATGCGATATCGATCGCGATCATGATCGGGCTGATCGTCTGTAACGGGCTGTACGGGGTCGTCACGCTGTTTCCCCACGTATTTGGAGGCTGAGCCATGAAGGAGCTGCAGGATTTCGACGCACAGGACATCCGCCGACTGATCGAGCAGGAACGCTGGAACGAGCCGCTTTCCGAGGTGCGCAGGGTCCGATTCACGCCGGGCCAGCAGATGATCTTTTGGGGGTTACGCGCGTACGTGATCGTCATGACGGTGGTGGTGGTCTGGGCATTCCTGCATCGCGCCGCCGGGTAATCGTCTCGGCCTGCCGCCACGCGCGGCCCGCACGGACTGCGTGCGGTTCAAAAGCGGCGACCGGCACCGCAGCGGCCCGGCGGATCACGCTGATCGGGCCCGCGTCAACCCGGTTTCAGTCGTGAGCCATCGCCTACAGGCGATCCCGCAGCCTGATGCGCCGGCACGTCACAGGCACCGGCACGTGACCGCCGCAGGTGGCGAGCGGCGCGCGAAAACCACGTTTTTCCGGATCCAGCGCTTCTCAATACGCCAGCTCGGCGCGTGCGCACTCGTCGATGGCCGCGAGCCAGCGGCGCTTCGCCGCCGCATCGAGAAACGACCCCTCGATCGAGTTGCGCGCCAGAGTCGCGAGCTGCTCGCTCGTGAGTCCCAGCGCGCGCTCCACGGCGAGGTAGTTCTCGAGCAGGTACCCGCCGAAGTACGCCGGATCATCGGAATTCACCGTCACGCGCAAGCCGGCCTCGAGCAGGCGCTTCAGGTTGTGCTGTTCGATGCGCTCGAACACACCGAGCTTCACGTTCGACAGCGGACAGACTGTCAGTGCGATCTGCTCGCGGGCCAGACGCTGCATGAGCTCGGCATCCTCCTCGCACCGTACGCCGTGATCGATACGCCGCACGGCCAGCACGTCGAGCGCCTCGTATATGTAGGCCGGCGGTCCTTCCTCTCCGGCATGCGCCACCGTGAGCAAGCCGTGCTCCCGTGCATGTGCGAACACTGCGGCGAATTTCGAGGGCGGATGGCCGACCTCCGAAGAGTCGAGACCGACCGCCGCGATGACTTGGCGGTGCGCGAGCACCTCGTCGAGCGTCAGCATCGCGTCCGCCGCGCTCAGGTGACGCAGGAAGCAGGCAATCAGGCGGTGCGTCATGCCGAAACGCCGTTCCGCCTCGACGAGCGCCCGGTGCAAGCCCTCAACGACCGTACCGAAGGCGACGCCGCGCGCGGTGTGCGTCTGCGGATCGAAGAAGATCTCCACGTGAACGACACCCTGCTCATGCACGCGCTGCAGATAACTCAGGGCCAGCTGGTAGAAATCGTCAGCATCCTGCAGCACGTCCGCCAGGGCATAGTACACATCGAGAAACGACTGCAGATCGGTAAAATCATAGGCCGCGCGCAACTCCGTCACGTCGGCGTACGGCAACGCAACACCATGCTTCCGCGCGAGCCGGAAAGCCAGCTCCGGCTCGAGGGTTCCTTCGATATGCAGGTGCAGTTCTGCCTTCGGGAGAGCTCTGACGTATGCTTCCCTGGATCTCATCGGATTTACGCTACTCACGAAGCGGGGTTTGCCGTAAATTTACCATCCCCGTAGAATCGGCGCCAATGGGCCACCTGACGATGCGAGCTTTCGATGTTGCAACGGGTGTGCCTGTGGCCGGCATGCGGTCCGCTCCGCGCGGGCGCCGCGGCCCCGAGAAACCGGATTCGCGTGTCGCGTGCTGGCCTGCGTCGCCTTGCGCCTGCGAACAGCGGGCAACCGCGCGCACGCCCGTGCTTGGGGACGGATTCCGCCCGCACCGCGCCCGACACACCCGATGATCTGCGCGCCCGCGCGCCCATGCCCCGCATGACGCCGCCTCACGCTCTCGCGCGCATCACGGACACGGAAAGCGCCGCGATGCCCGCTCGGAACGGACGAGGCACCTCACCATGACCGCTCAAATGCAGCGCTCCAAATCCATGCTGTCACGATACTTCGACCTCGAAGGTCACGGCACGACCGTGCGCACCGAACTGTTCGCCGGGCTCACGACCTTCCTGACGATGGCGTACATCGTTGCGGTCAATCCGGTGATTCTGGGAGCCGCAGGCATGCCCATCGCGGGGGTCGCGGTCGCAACCTGCGTGTCGGCGGGCTTCGGCAGCATTCTGATGGGACTGCTTTCGAATTACCCGCTCGCGCTCGCCCCCGGGATGGGGCTCAACGCCTACTTCACATACACGGTCGTGAAGACCATGGGCCTGCCCTGGCAGGTCGCCCTCGGGTGCGTGTTCATCTCCGCGGTCGCATTCTTCCTGCTGACGGTCGCTGGCGTGCGCCAGCTCATCATGAACGCTATACCGCGCTCGCTGTTCGCAGCCGTGAGCGGCGGTATCGGCCTGTTCATCGCGTTCATCGGCCTGAAGAACGCCGGAATCATCGTCGCCAACCCCGGCACGACGGTGGGTCTGGGCAATCTGACCGCCGCGACGCCAGCGCTCGCCGTGCTGGGACTGCTGGTCATCGCCGCTTTGCAGGCCCGAGCCGTCAAGGGCGCCATACTCGTCGGCATCCTGGGCATTGCGGGCGCCGCGTGGTATTTCGGACTGGCCCACGGCAGCTCGCTTTCGTATCACTGGGCGGACCTGTCGTCGACCGCGTTCCGGCTCAATATTCCGGCGGCGCTGAACCTCAAGGGCGGCATCGGCGTGTCGCTCGTCGAGATCGTGTTCGTCTTTCTGTTCGTGGATCTGTTCGATAACGTCGGGACGCTGATGGCGGTCACCAAGCGCGCCGGGCTCGTACAGGAGGACGGAACGGTTCCGCGCATGAACCGCATCCTGCTTGCCGACTCGATCGCGATGTTGTTCGGCGCGCTGGCGGGCACGAGTCCGGTCACCAGCTACATCGAGAGCACATCGGGCGTGTCGGTGGGTGGGCGCACCGGACTGACGAGCGTCACCGTCGGGCTGCTGTTCCTGGTGACTCTGTTCATCGCGCCACTGGTGCAGGCCATTCCGGCCGTGGCGACCGCCCCGGCCCTGATATTGGTGGGCGCCATGATGATGGGCTCGCTCGCGGAAGTAAGCTGGCAGGAGCCGGCCGAGGCCATCCCGGCTTTCCTCACGGCCATCATGATTCCCTTGAGCTACTCGATCGCCAACGGCCTCGCCTTTGGCATCGTGGCCCACGCCGTGTTGAAGCTCGTGCGCGGCCAGGCGCGCCGACGCGACTGGCTGGTCTACCTGCTGGCGGCGCTGTGCGTCGTCCGCTTCATTTATCTCGCCTGACCGGCGCCTGGCTCGCGGCCGGCACCCCGGAACCGAGCGGATCGAGGAAGTCCGGCCCGACGGGCTTGTGCGCCAGAATTTCCTCGCGCGTCAAACCCTGGATTTCGTGCGGAAAGACCAGCCAGTGAGACGTCTCGTGCACGAAGAAATCGGGCACCAGAGCGCTGCGGCGGCGCTCGGGCTTGTAGTACACAGTGGCGATTCGGATCTTCTCCGGCAGGTTGCGCCGGCAGCGCCGCTTGAGGACCTCGATGACCGCATCCAGACTGCGACCGGAGTCGAAGACGTCGTCGACGATCAGGAGCTCGTCATCGGCCGTCAGGCGCGACACCAGGTAGTCGGTGGCATGCACCCGGACTGTCTTGTGCTGCTCGTCGATGCCGCTGTAGGAGGACGTGCGGATCGCGATGTGATCGGCATGAATCGAGTGGTACTCGAGCACCTCCTGCACCGCGATGCCGATCGGCGTGCCGCCGCGCCACATGGCGACGAGGAATGTCGGGCGCATGCCGCTGGCGACGACCCGGCGGGCAAGCTCCAGTGAATCCCGGAGCAACTCGTCGGCGGAGATGAACAGTTTTTCCATGGCGCATTCTTCCACAATCCGGCGACGATCGGGGCATAGGCGGCGGCCGGACAAGATCCCTCGCCCGCAGGGACATGGGCTCGGCTTGGCACCGTCGCCGGGCGCGGACGAGACGGACAGCCGACGCGCCCGTGCACCAATCTGGGGCCTGCAGCCGACGATCGACGGGGTTGTGGGCGGCTGGATCGGCGGTGTTCGCGGCTCGACCCGAGGCCGCGCCCTGATGCATCACGGGTGGAAAACCGGTCTGGCCCGCGAAACCCCGGTGTCCGAGCGTCCAATTCCTCGATGCCGCTCATGGGCCCTTGCCGATGGGCCGACTGGTCAGCGGCGGGCCCAGGCATTACCTTCTCACTGCTCGGCGAGCACGACCCTGCCGCTCGACCGCTGGCGGCGACGCTCGAGCGCACGGATGTCGCTCCCGGAGGGCTGGCGATCGTCTGCGCGGGATCATGGTCGAACCTCAACGCCTTTGAACACAGGAGACCGCATCATGGAAAAGCGCAAACTGGGCAAGAGCGCTCTGGAAGTTTCCGCCCTCGGCCTCGGCTGCATGGGCCTCAGCCACGGGTACGGCCGCACGGTGGAAAAGCAGCAAGGCATCGCGCTGATCCGCGCAGCCGTCGACCGGGGCGTCACCTTTTTCGACACGGCCGAAATGTACGGTCCGTTCATCAATGAAGAGCTGGTGGGCGAGGCGCTTGCGCCCGTGCGCGACCAGGTCGTGATCGCGACGAAGTTCGGCTTCGACATCGAATCGAGCACTCGCCTGCAACGGGGCCTGAACAGCCGCCCCGAGCATATCAGGCAGGTGGCCGAAGCCTCGCTCCAGCGGCTGAGGACGGATCGGATCGACCTCTTCTATCAGCACCGGGTCGATCCCGACGTGCCGATCGAAGATGTCGCCGGCACCGTGCAGAATCTCATCCGCGAGGGCAAGGTGAAGCACTTCGGCCTCTCGGAGGCCGGCGTGCGGACCATCCGCCGCGCGCACGCCGTTCAGCCGGTCGCCGCCCTGCAAAGCGAGTACTCGTTGTGGTGGCGCGAGCCGGAACAGGAAGTGCTGCCGGCGCTCGAGGCGCTCGGCATCGGTTTCGTGCCCTTCGCTCCGCTCGGCAAGGGCTTTCTCACGGGCGCCATCGATGCGAACACGAAATTCGACAGTGCGGACCTGCGCAGCATCGTGCCGCGATTCACGCCGGCAGCGCGCCAAGCGAACCAGGTCCTGGTCGAGCGCATCGGCGAGATCGCCGGCCGCAAGGGCATCACGCGCGCGCAACTCGCCCTGGCCTGGGTGCTGGCGCAGAAGCCTTGGATCGTGCCGATTCCGGGCACGACCCAGCGGCACCGCCTCGAGGAAAACCTCGGCGCCGCTGACATCGTGCTGACACGCGCCGACCTCGACGAGATCGACGCCGCGCTCGCGCAAGTGACCGTGCAGGGAGCGCGCTATCCGCAACAGCTGCAGAAGCTGGTCGACCGCTAGAGGGGGCCTCGCGGGTCCCCCCGGAGAGGCACGTCATCGGCGCGCGAGACGGTCCTCGGGAGCTGCGGGAAGGAGCGTCCACGAGGACCGGTAATCCGCGGCTCGCAGCCGCCCGCCGGCGAAACCCGGAGGGCGACGCGAGCCCGCCCCGGTGGCGCCGCTTCGACCCGTCCACCTGCTTTACGCGGGCTGGTACGATATCCGCCGCCCGGCGATCGCGCCGTGCGCCACAAAAACACCGAGTACCGCCATTACGAGCCCGGCCCCATGAACCAGGCGCATCCTTCGGCTTCGGGACGGTTGCACCACGACATCGCCGGCTCCGCCCGCCGGGCGCCTGTGCCTGCGGCGACGAACGAGTGGGACGCACGGCTCGTACCGGCGCGCCAGCTCGGGCCTCGGCCCGACTGGCGAGCGCGGCACGCACTCTACGGATTACAACCATGAAAAGCGCCGAAATTCGCCCTTCCGCCGCCGACCGTCACGTCGTCGAAGGGCAGATGACGTTGACGGTACGCCTCATCGGACTCGGAATCGCCGCGATGATCGTGCTGGCGATCGTCCTGGGTTCGTGGCGCGGCCTGGTCAGTCCGCTGCCGACCCGGGGGGCCCTCGTCGTCGGTCTGAGCACCGCGGAGGTCATCTTTGCCGCGGCGCTGGTGCTGCTCGGCAGCATCGTCGAGGGTTTCGGCTACGGCTTGTCGCTGGGCACGCGCTGGCCCTATACGCGCAACATCGTCGTACTGATGTTGCGCGGCGACCCGGAAGCGGCGCATCGCGTACTGGCCACGGCCGTCGGCCTGACGGCCCTGGTCCTTGCCGTGCTGCAACCGGATTACAGCACCTTGGTCGGCCTCGGACTGATCGTGCTGACGGCGCTGTTCGGCATGGGCACGCTCTATGTTCTCGCGGGCCGCGCGCCGGCCTTCGTGCACGGGACGCACGGCCTGTTGGCCTATCTCGTATTCATCAACTATCTGGTCGCCCTGGTATTGCCTGCGGCGCGCCTGGGCGCCTACCTCGACAGCATGATCCCACTGCACGCCGTGCTGTTCGCCATCTTCATGGGCGGGATGGTCACGGGCCAGCGCGGGTTCGGCAAGCCGATCGAGCCCTTCCTGCGCCCACGACGCGCGTCGCAGTGGATCTTCGTCGTGCACGGCATCGCGGCGTTGCTGGTGCTCGGCACCCTGGGGTGGTTGAGCGCCGCCTTTCCGGTCGCCTTCGGACTGGCGCTCCTGCAGGCGGCCGTGGGATTCTTCCTGTTTCATGCCGTGAACTCGCGGCCGAAGTCCCCCGGCACGCTGGTCGCCTTTCATCAGCTGATGGCTCTGCTCATCACCACCGCCATCGTGTTGCAGTGGCGGTGGTGACCCTACCGCGCGTCATGGAGACTCCGGGCGACGAACGCGTCGCGATCGTCACCGGCGCGGGACGCGGGCTGGGCCGGGCGATGGCGCTGGGTCTGGCGCGCGCCGGCATCCGGGTGGTGGCAGCGGCCGCGCGGGAACTCGCCGAGATCGAAGCAGTCGCGACCGAGGGGGCCGAAGGCAGGATCCTGCCGATGCTCGCCGACGTCACGCGGGCAGCGGACGCCGAGCGCCTCGTGGCCGCGGCGCTCGATCGGTTTGGCCGCCTGGACATCCTGGTGAACAATGCCGGACGGGGTATGAGATACGTCAGCGAGACGTTCATGACCCAACCCACCCGCTTCTGGGACGTCGAGCCCGAGACCTGGCGGATGGTCATCGATACCAACATCAACGGACCGTTTCTCACGACCCGGGCCGCGGTACCGCACATGATGCGTGCGGGATGGGGC
>JAJZZR010000440.1 GCA_021797465.1 Pseudomonadota bacterium
AATATTGATCCCGCGGACGCGGTTGAAGAATTTCTCGTGACCCAGGAACAGATTCTGCGCCACCGTCATCGACTGTACGAGGCTGGTCTCCTGGAACACCATCGCGATGCCCAGGTTGAGCGCCTCCGACGGCGTCTTGAGTTGTACCTCGCGCCCTTCCAACAGTACCATACCCGAGCTCGCAGGCACCACGCCGGCAATGATCTTGGTCAGCGTCGACTTGCCAGCACCGTTCTCGCCCAGCAGCGCATGAATCTCGCCGCGTAACAGCGTGAAGTCGATATTCTCGAGCGCCAGCGCGCGGCCGTAGACCTTGGTGATCCGGCGCAGCTCCAGGATGGCATTCATCGGGCAAGTCCCTCCCTCACCTGCGGCACCGAGAGCTTTAAGATGCGACTTGCGCCTTTCGAGATAACGAACAGATCGTCCCCTCGCTGCGCCATGGCAACGATACCGTGATTCTGCCCTCCGACGCGACTGTGCAGCCCATATTGCGGGATGAAGTCTGCGCCGAACCGGATCACCAGCCCATAGGATCGCGGTGGTGCCCAGGGCTTGAGAATACCCATCTGCTTCACGCCGCCGCCCTGCAGCGGCTCCAGGAAGTCGTGGCCGGAACTTAGCGCCGGCGCGACCCAGTAGCGCGGATCGACGGTGCGCATCATCTCGCGCCGATAATCGTCCTCGCAGAGAACGAACTCAACCAACTGCGTGCGGCAAGCGAACAGCGAGAGCCAGAAGCCGCCACCATCCGCCGGCGCAAAGCGTCCCGGATATCCCGGCAGGCCGCTGAACACGGGCTTGACCACCCCTCTGTCCACGATGTCGATGCGATGGCGCCAGCTCTCCGACACCAGGATACGCTCCTGGGGATCGGAAAACACCCCGAACGCATAGGACAGGCCAGCAACCAGCGTGGTTGTCTGCTCCGACCCCGGTCGGTGCTGCAGCACCCGTCCCGACCGACCCTTCTCCAGCAGGTCGTGAGTCCATTGCTGATAGAGCCATGTCGCGGAGCCGTCGGAGATCAGCAGCGTGCCGTCGGCCGCGACATGCAGGGCATTGACCGACGTCAGCTTGCGCCCATCGCATCGCTCGATAAGCCGACGCTCGGCCAACGGCTTGTCGATCACCACGGCATTGCCGATTGCCACCGCCAGCGTTCCATCTGGAAACATCGCTAGCGCGGTCACCTCGCGGTCGTAGCGGGCGCGCTCAGTAAAGGTTCCGTCCGTTCCGAGGTGGAAAACGCTATTCCCGCATGCGGCGTAGAGGGCACCATCGTGGCCCAGCGCGAGGTCTTCCAGGCCGGCACGCTCAGCGAAGACCGACGCTTCCTCAATGATATTGTTCGGCTTCAGCGCGCCGTCCATGATCGGGATCGACAATCGCTCATCGCGATCGCCGAAAATTGCTACCTTGATGCGCGAGATGAGGTTATTCATGGTAGATCGCACTTGCCACAAAATTGGGATCGGCTCCCTCCAGCTTGTAGCGGCCGATACGATTGTTGGAGATTCCGCCAATATAAAGGTAGCCGCGATGCTCCGGGATCGAGGTAATCATTGGATGGTTCACGCCGCCAAGATCCCAAAGTGTGGTGAGGACTTCGCCGCGTTCGCTAAATTTAACAATGCAGCCGGTGTTAATGTTCGGATAGAGCCACTCGTCGCCAGGCAGCTGCTTCGACATGCGGCGGCGAAAGCCGGGCTTGCGCATGGCAAGATCGAAGGAGGGAGTGCGCATGCCCAGCAGCGCCAGCCAATAATTGCCGTCCGAGGCGCGGTTAATATTGTCGGGATAGCCTGGCAGGCTGGCAATCACTGTTTCCACCTTGCCGCGCTTCGGACCATCGAACCAATAGCGCTTAATCGTGCAGGCCCAACTTTCGGCGAAGAGGATGGATTGCTTGTCCGAAGCCAGCGCAATGCCGTTTGGAAACACTAGGTTGCGCAGCACAGTGGTGGTTTCCCTAGTACGCGGGTCGTAGCAGATGATGCGGCCGTTGCCTCGACCTTCCAACGCATCGGTGGGCCATTCGTGCATTTCATAACGAACAGTAGCTTCCGAGAAGAAAATCCGGCCATCTGGCGCTATATCGAGATCGTCGGCTAGCTTCAGCCGGCTGTCGTCGATAATCGAGAACATCGAACGATTGGTCTCGTCGGTTACCTTCTCGACCACACGATCGCGCGTCACCTTGTATAGCCCCATGCCACCCACGCATACGTACAGATTGCGCTTCGCATCAAAGGCAAGGCCAAGCGGCTGGCCACCGATATGCGCGTAGACCTCCGTCCGTTTGTAGTCAGGGGCGAAGAATCGGATAATCTCGCCGTGGCGGCTGCCGCAATAAAGATTGTCATCGTCGTCGAGGATTACGTCCTCGGGCGATTCCACCACCCCGAGCCCGATCACCTCCACGCGCCGCAGGTTGTCGTTCAGCGCATAGGGCGAACGGGAGTCGGCGGCCGTCGGCGGCGCCGGAGGCAAAGCGAGATAGCTTGGGCTGACATAGAATTCCTGAATCGCTTTGTGCCGATTCTTGTACCAGCGAATGTCAATCGTTGCAGCCAGTAGAAGGATGCCCGCGAGGATTACCCGCGACGCTCCGGCCGGCACGGCCAAGCGCAGCAGGCCGTTGGTAACCAGGAATACGATGAGTGTGCCGAGAACGACCTTGGTAACGGAACCTTTGCCACCACCAAGTCGAATGCCACCCAGGATGGCCGCGGTCAGCACAATGACTTCCATGCCGCGCCCAGTATCAGCACCGGGACTGCCGAGACGAGCTGCGTAGAACACTGCCCCGATGGCGGTGAAGAAGCCTGACGCACAATAGGATGCGGCAACGACTCGGTTGACGCGCAAACCGAGATTGTACGAGGAGCGTCGACTGCCGCCGACCGCCATGACATGCCAGCCAGGCCTCAGGCGAGTAAGAAAGACATGACTGGCGACGCAGATAAGAGCGAATACCACTACTACCAACGGAATCCTGGCAAGACTGCCAGAGCCGACGAAATCCCACATATCCGATGACGCGGTCGACGACGAGATTGGCACCGCCCATTGGTAAGACAGCAGATCGGAGATCGCGCGGTAGACGATCAGTGTCACCATCGTGGTCAGGAACGCACGCATCCGCAGATAGCCGATCAGAAGGCCATTGATCACGCCGAGCAGCGCGCCGGCTAGAGCGGTCAGCAGCACCGCGATCGGAACCGGCAGGGCAAGCACCTGGACGCAGTACAGCATGATCAGGTTAGTGATCGCGAACATCGAGCCGACGCTGAGGTCGATACCGCCTACAATCAGCACCACCGACATGCCAAGCACGACGAACCCGAGTTCACTGGCTTCCCGCAGCGTGTCCGATATGTTGGAGAAGGAGCTGAAATTGTTGATGAACTGATTGAACAGGACGATCGTCAGTACAAGCACCAGAGTGGTGACGGCATTCTCCATCCACTGCTTCTGGAGAAGTTCTCCGACGATCTGGTCAGGAAAATGCTGGTACCACCACTTTGACAGCGTCTTCAGCATGCAGGGTCTCGCATCGGGTCGGATGTGGGAATGCCATTAACGGCACGAAGGGTTCGCTTCGCTGGCCAATCTCCTTGCCAGTATCGGTATAGCCGGCATGCCCAAGCTGATTTGCGCGCCATCCCTCGGAGTCGGGTCGGCATCAGCTTGGCCTAGCGGATGTCGTCAAGCGTCCAGCAGGACTGCTTCATCACGTTGTTCCTCGTGTAGGTGACCAGTGGCGTGTAGAGAACAATCTTATTCGTCCCGAGCTTCTCTTTGTCCTGTAGTGCGGCTGAAACGAGATCGGTCAGATCGCGCGCTTGGCCTGGCACATCGTAGCTGACGTAGAAATCCCACGACCCATCCTGGAGCCCCTTACAGGATACCTGGCCACCGCCGCCTGAGGTGGTGACGAAGACCTTTCCCGTCATGCCAGCTTCCTTGATCGCCGCTGCCGTTCCGATATCCGTGTTGTCCCAAACGCCGAGCACGCCGCAGAGATCGGGATTCTGCTGTAGAACCACTTGCGTGATTGACTTCGCTTTAGCCGACTCATAATCGCCTGTGGACTGGCGGGCGACCACTTTGATGCCTGGCGCTTTGTTCAGCACGACGTCGTATCCGTACTGCATATAGGCCGAGAATGGGCTGGTCGGCGGTCCGTCGAGGATCAATACCTTACCAGAAGTGCCAGGGCCGCACTTCTTGACTACCTCTTCAGCCTGCAATTGGCCGAGTTGTACCACGTCGGCGCCAACGAACCCATAGGTCAGGGTATTCGTCTTCATGTTGAGCTGGATAACGTGGATGCCGACCTTCTCAGCCTGCTGTAGTAGCTTGGCGTAGGACGTCACATCGGGGTTCTGCACCACGATCACGTCAGGTTTTTCGGAAATCAGTGAAGTAAGTGTCTGCGCGCCGGCGGCGGTATTGAAATTCGAGTTACGAACCTCATATTTATAGCCCAATCGTTCAGACTGTAGTTTCATTGCACGAGACCAGCCTTCGGTCAGGTCTAGTCCCATGAAGACCGGAACGAAGACAACGCGCTTGCCTGCGAACTGCTGATAATGGGCAATGCGTGCCGGATCATCCATACTCTGCTGCGCACGCGCCTTGCCGACACCGCCATTCAGGATCGCTGCGACGACGGCAGCGATTGTAACAAAAACCCTGATCATTTTCCAACCGGTAGTCGATTGTTTTGAAAGCATCTACAGTTTCTCCCTCTATGATTAGCACAGGAACGATCACCGTCCGGCGCCGTTGCGAAGCTAGATATCCCCTTGCTGCGCCGTCTCCTCGTTACGTGGATTGATGATACTGTCCAGAGAAATCGCGATCAGAAGCACCACGCCCTTGATCAGACTTTGTACCTCGTAAGGTATATTCATGATAGTCATGCCGTTGATGATTGTGCCGATCAGCAGTGTGCCCACGACCACGTTCAGTGCGCCACCGCGGCCTCCCGACAACCCGATCCCACCGAGCACTACCACCAAGATCACATCGTAGATCCAGGTGAGATTGAAAATGCGTGTGTCCATGTTGTTGGCGGAGGCGGACATAACGAGTCCGGCGAAGACACTGATTACCGCCGAGATGGCGTACTGTGCGATCATCATGGGCCGGACGGAGATGCCAGCGATGCGCGCCGCGCCAGGATTGTCGCCGATCGCATAAATAAACAGACCGGGACGTGTCTTGCGCATGAAGACACCGACGACGATCGCGGCGACGAGAAAGGCGAAAACCGAATAGGGAATGCCGTGCCACCCACCACGTCCGATCCAGGCAACCGTGTTCAGTGACTTCGGCCAGGGTACAATGTCGTATTCGAACAGCCCGCTCTGACCGATACCGGCCAAGCCGATACCGACCGCGAGCGTTGCAAATATAGACGGAACCTCAGCGTAAGCCACAAGAATGCCGTTGAACACGGCTACAGCAATCGCCATAGAGAGACCGGCTAGCAGCGAGAGCGCGAGGCCATGGCCGGCTCCAGCCAGGGTCAGCACCACGCCGGTCGGTACTGTCAGCAGCGCGATCATGGAAAGGTCGATCCCGCGGCCGATTACAACCACTGCCATGCCAAGACCGAGAATGCCCAGCACGGATTCGGTTCGGAGCAGGGTCACGACGTTGCCAACCGTGAAAAAACCAGGGAGGAATAATGAAAATGCCACAAAAATAATGACAAATAGCGAGAATACTATTAGCTGTTGGTCAAAGGTAATTTCACGCTTCATGATCGCTCCCCACGTTTATGAGAGTGGGCGCCAAGACACAGCCGAGACCATGCGGGAACGTGCCCGTCATCGTATTCCTCCCCCTTGCTCCCCCTTGCTCCCACCTGCTCGCTGCTAGCGGTCGTCGTGTGCCAAGAAAGCGCATCCTCCGTAGCCACGTCAAGAAGAATATGAATTACGACTCATTACTCATTTTGCGCGACGTCACTCAGTAAGACTTGGGCAGTTTTGAGGTCGTGCTCTGCAACGAGGTTGAGCACCATTTCCTCGGTTTCCTCGGTGACGAGGGTGAAGCGAAACAGGCGCGCGTCGCGCCACAGCCGCTTGACATGATATCCTTTATATTTTTTCGCATGGCCCATGCCGACGAGCGTCTGGATCGCACGGCCGGTCGCCTGCGCCGCCGCCTTGTGGTTCATCAGTCGCGCGCATGCCGCGTGGATATGCGCCTCTGCCAGCGGAAAATGCACCACATGATGCGACTCGATCGGTGCTCCGCCAAAGATCTTCCGCTCCTTCGCGTAGTCCGCCTCCAGCCGGATCGCCAGTTCCGCCGTCGCCACCAGGCCCGCCGTGGTCACGATCCGTTCCGTGTTCAGCACATCCAGCAACTCGCCGTCCAGCGTGTCGAGCAACTCACGCTTCTCCACGCGCACATCGTCGAAAAACACGAAGCTCGACAGCAGCGTGTTGGTGCCGGAGTCCGATTCGCTGTCTCAATCGACAGGCGCTGTTCAGGAGTCCGCAAAAATCGTCACGGCCCACCTCATCCATGCACGCGCGTCAGCGTCAACGGCTGTCTTAAAAACTGCGTTACACGATCCAGAAACCGAGCGGCGCTAACGCCGTCGAGCACGCGGTGATCGCAAGACAGCACCAAGCCCAGTTCCTGACATAGGCAAGGCCGGCCCTCTGCATCTGGCCGAAACGCCGGCCGGACTGCGGCAACGCCCAGGATCGCCGCCTGCCCCGGATTGATGATCGGAGTCAGGTGCGACGCACCGAACATGCCGACATTGGAAACCGACAACGTACCTCCGGCAAGATCCTCCGCCACCAGCCGCCCGGCGCGCGCTCGCGCCACCAGATCGCCGCAAGCGCGCGCGATGCCGTCTAGGCCCATCCGATCAGCATGGCGCAGCACCGGCGCCAGCAGACCGCGCTCAGTCGCAACCGCGAGACCCACATCGATGCCGTCGAGCGTAACGATCTCGTCCGCATCCCAAATGCGGTTGATCTCCGGCATCTGCGCCAGCGCCCGCGCCACCGCAGCGATGACAAAATGCGTCAGGCTGACCCGTGCGAATCCCTCTGCTACGTTTAGCTCATCACGCAACACCAGCAGGCGCGTCACATCAGCGTCAGCTTGCACGTAGAAATGCGGAATGGCATGCTTTGCCTCAGTCATCCGCCGCGCAACGGTTTTTTCCATGGGACTCGCCGGGCGGCGTTCGCTCAGGCCCAATGAAGGAGGAGCAGGCGGTGCAGCCGGCGGGGCAGAAGAAGGAACCGTTGGCACCGGCGCGGCAGCACATGCGGCCTCGACATCCCGTGCCTTGATCCGCCCGCGCGGTCCCGATCCGGAAATCGTTGCAAGTTTGAGACCGACCTGCCGCGCCAGTCTCCTCGCCAGCGGTGTCGCAAGCACCCGACTTGTGGCGATCGCGGGTAATGTTGGCGAAGAGACTGGTATATTGCTATCGATCCAGGTAGCCACCACAGTGCCGACGGGCACGGTGCTGCCTTCCGCGACCTCGATCGAGGCAATCTCGCCCGCGCCTGGAGCCTCGATGTCTGTGGCGATTTTGTCAGTCTCGGCCACGAACAGCACGTCGCCCTTCTGCACGCGATCGCCGGGCTTCACGCGCCAGCAGGCCAGCAGGCCCTCCGTCATGGTCAGGCCCAGCTTCGGCATGACGATCGGGTGCCTCATACCGCGGCACTCACGCCAGCACGCGCCGCGCCGCCCGAACGATGGCGTCGGCGGAAGGGATGTAGGCGTCTTCCAGTGCCTTGGAGAACGGTACCGGCATGAACGGCGCGCCGACGCGCAAGATCGGGCCGTCGAGTTCATCGAAGCCGATATCGGCCATGCGCGCCGCGATCTCGGCACCGACGCCGAATGCCTCCACGGCCTCATGCACCACGATCAGCCGGTGCGTGTGCTGTAGCGATTCCAGTACCGCAGCCTCGTCCCAGGGCTGCAGGCTGCGCAGGTCGATCACTTCCGCCTCGATACCCTCGGCCGCCAGCGCGCGGGCTGCCTTGACACAGGTATGCACGGCGGCACCGTAGCTGACCAGCGTCAGGTCGCGGCCGGAGCGGACGGTGTCGGCGCGGCCGATCGGCACCACCTCCAACCGCTCCCGCACATCCACCTTCATCGCGTAGAGCGCCTTGTTCTCGACCACGATCACCGGGTCCGGGTCGGCAATCGCGGCGCGCAGCAACCCATAGGCGCTGGCCGGGTCGGCCGGGCAGACCACCTTTAGCCCGGGCACATGCGCGAACCACGCCTCCAGGCATTGCGAGTGCTGCGGCCCCGCGCCAATCCCGCCGCCATGCGGCGTGCGCACTACCATTGGCACCGAACGTTGGCCGCCGAACATGAAGCGCGCCTTAGCCGCCTGGTTCACAAGCGCATCCATGACCAGCGTAGTAAAATCCATAAACATAATCTCCAACACTGGCCGCAGCCCGGACAGCGCCGCTCCTACCGCCGCACCGGCAAGCGCCGCTTCGCTGATCGGCGTGTCGATCACGCGCTCCGCCCCAAACCGGTCGCGCAAGCCGCGCGTGGCACCGAACGAGCCGCCGGCCTCCGACACGTCCTCGCCGAACAACACAACGTTCGGGTCAGCGTCCATCGCGTCAGCCAGCGCTTGGTTGATGGCGCGCAGATATCGTAATTCAGGCATCACTGTTCCTCTGCCGGCGTATAAACATCGTCACGCGCTGCCGTAAAATCCGGATCACTGCCGGCGCGCGCCGCGCCGATCGCGGCCTCGATACGGCGATCGACCTCGGTGAGCAGGTCCTGCAGCCGATCGTCGCTGACGCCGAGCCGAGCCAGACGCGCTGCCGCGATGCGTAGCGGATCGCGCTCGCCAAGCGCCTTTATCTCGGCTGGGTCACGGTATTTCTGCGCGTCTCCCTCGTAATGCCCGCGCACGCGCGCGGTAACGCATTCCAGTACCGCAGGGGTGCCAGCACGCACACCGGCCACAGCACTCGTCGCCGCTGTACTGACTGCGACCACGTCGTTGCCGTCCACCGTCATATACGGAATGCCATAGGCAGGTGCGAGATCAGCCAGCTTGAAGGCGATCTGCTTGGCGCTGGGCAGGAATTCACTCCAGCCGTTATTCTCGCACACGAACAGCAGCGGCAGCCGCCACAGCGACGCCAGGTTGAGGCACTCGTGCAGCAGACCCTCGCCTAGCGCGCCGTCGCCGAAGAAGGCTACCGCGACTGCCTTCCGTCCCAGCCGCTTATGTGCCAGCGCCGAACCCAGCGCGAGCGACAGCCCGGCGCCGACGATGCCATTCGCGCCCAGCATCCCGATCGAGAGGTCGGCGACATGCATCGACCCGCCTCGCCCGCGGCACAGCCCTTCGTCGCGCGCCAGCAGTTCAGCGAAGAACCCTTCCAGCGGCAGCCCTTTCGCGAGCGCGTGACCGTGGCCGCGATGGGTCGAGGCGATGCTGTCATCGACCGTCAGCCCGCTCATCACGCCCACCGGCACCGCCTCCTGGCCAATGCTGAGATGGATGAAACCCGGCACTTCGCCATCGGCGAACAGCGCGCTCAGCCGCTCCTCCGCACGTCGGATCAGCAGCATGTCGGCATAGAGCCCGAGCAGATGGTTTTCGCCCGACGCGGTTGCATGCATTACGGTCATCGGCCGGGCCTACTGCGCTGCCGCGGCCGCGCGCGGATCCGGCATCAGAGCGAAGGCAGCCAACACCTCGCCGATGTCGCCGATCGGCAGGCGATCGACAAACGCCTCCAGCCGTTCGAAGACCGTCATCGGCAGATTCTGCTCGGCGCCAATCCGGCGCAGCATGGTTGCAAGCGTGGCGCGGTCATAGGCGTAGTCGGCGGGCGTCATCCGTTGTTCGTGGATGCGCGTCCCTTGCGCGACATCGGCCTCGATAATCGCGCTCAGTACCGGAACCGACGGGTCGGCGACGAGCGTGATGCGCTCGATCAGCGCCGCAACAGCCGGATCGTCATAGGTGGTCATGTGTTGCATGGTCGGCACGCCATGGAGCAGCGTGGTGGCGATGCAGAACGGAATGCTCATTAGCGTACTGGACACCGAATAGAACGGCCCGGTTGCGTCCATCCCGGCATAGCCGGTCTCATACGGGTTCATCCGCACGCGCACCGCACGGGGCACTTCGGCGCCGAGTTCCTCGCGTAGTTTCAGCGCACCAGTCACCGGTGTCTGGTTGAAGGCGCAGACCGGGAATGGCTTGAACATCACGCGCAGCGTCGCCCAGTCCTGTCCCAGCCGCGCAGACAACCCCTCCGGGAGTGCCACACCCGCGAAGCCGCGGGCGAGCCCTGCCTTGCCTTCCAGCGCGAACGGCGCCGCCACCGCGCCGGCACGGGCCAGTTCGGCGGCGGTCAGCCCGCTTTGCGCCACCATGCCCGGCTGATAGCGCCACTCATCGGTGCCGTCGGCGAAGGATTGCAGCAAGCCGCCGGTGAAGGACCCGGCGATCGCCACCGCCGCGCCCGTCGTGGTAGCGTCCAGCCCGATCAGCCGGGCTGCGGCAGCAGCAGCGGCGATGGCGCCGTAGGTGGCGGTGGAGCGGAAGCCGCGCGGCGTCGTCTCGCCTGCCAGCGCCGCTTCCAGCAATCCGCCCGCCTCATAGCCCGCCACGAGCGCTGGGATTAGCCGGTCAAGGGGATAGCGCCGCGTTTCGATCAGCGCTGTCAGCATTGGGATCAGAATAGTGCCGAAATGTGCGGCGCCGCAGGTATCCTCTTGCGCACGACCGTGGAACAGGGCGCTGTTGGCCAAGCAGGCGCCGGCGACCGTAGTCCGCCGGCCGTCGCCCAGCAGCGTCGCCCCGTCGGAGATCTCGCCAGCCATCGCCAAAGCCGCCTGTCGCGCCACTGCGGCGTAGGGCGTATCATACCCATTCAGCCCCATGCCATAGGCATTGAGCAAGCATGTGCGTGCCTTCTCCACGACCGCTGCTGGCAGCGTGGCGAGAGTAAGGTCCGCGACGAAGATACCGATTTCGGAAGATATGGTACGCATGTCAAATGTCCTGTTTATAGGGCCAGATACCGCTTACAGACCGCCTCATCCGCCTTCAGAGTCGCGATCGACGCGTTGTAGACGATGCATCCCTTGTCGATCACTACCGCACGATCAGCGATGCCGAGGCAGAAATGCAAATTCTGCTCGGCGAGCAGGATCGTTGCTCCTTGCGCGCGGAGATCGCGCAGCAAACGCGCG
>JAJZZR010000097.1 GCA_021797465.1 Pseudomonadota bacterium
GCGGGGCTGCGGGTCAGGGCTGCTGACCGCGAGGTGCCGGCGGAGTCGGCGGAGCGCGGGCGGGTGCCTGAATCTCGCCTTGTTCGTCGCCACGACGGGCTCGAGCCTTCCGCCGCGGCGTATCACTTCGCGCCCGAAATCCACTCCGCGCGTGGAGATCGAGGGCGCATGTGAGATTGATGAATCAACGACTTGGGATAAGTGGGGAGGATGGTATGGAAACGACACACGCCGCATCAGCGCTCGATCCGGATTTTGTCCGCACCCAGTTCCCCGCTTTCAGTGAGCCGACGCTTGCGGGCCAGGCATTCTTCGAGAACGCCGGCGGCTCGTATGCCTGCGCAGCGGTCATCGGGCGCCTGCAGGAGTACTACCGCCGCTTGAGGGTCCAGCCGGGCTACGCGTCCGCGGCGTCGGTGGAAGCCGGCCAATGGATGGAGGCGGCGCGCGAGCGGCTTGGGGAGTACCTGGGGGTCCCGGCCGGCGAGGTGCAGTTCGGACCCTCGACCTCGCAGAACACCTACGTGCTCGCGCACGCCGTTCGTCCGCTGCTGAAGCCCGGTGACGAGATCATCGTCACCAATCAGGATCACGAGGCTAACAGCGGCGCCTGGCGGCGGCTGGCGGACCAGGGCGCGGTCGTCAAGGAATGGCGCGTGGACCCCCGGATGGGGTGTCTCGATGTGCGCCAGCTCGACGCCCTGCTGTCGCGCCGTACGCGGCTGCTCGCGTTCCCCCATGTCTCCAACATCGTCGGACACTACAATCCGGTCGCGGACATCAGCGCGAGAGCGCGCGCTGTCGGGGCGCTCACAGTGGTCGACGGAGTGTCCTCGGCGCCGCACGGTCTGCCGGAGATCCGCGCGCTGGGCGCGGACATCTATCTGTTTTCGCTGTACAAGACGTATGGGCCGCATCAGGGTGTCATGGTGCTCAGCCCGCGGCTGCTCGATCAGCTCGGCAACGAGGGTCACTTCTTCAACAGTCACGAGCCCTTCAAGCGCCTGACGCCGGCCGGCGCGGATCACGCGCAAGTGGCGGCTGCGCGCGGAATCGCCGAGTACTTCGATCTGCTCGACGCGCACCATCATCCGGGTGGGGCGCGCGCGCAGCGACCGCAGCGCGTGCGCGAGGCACTGCGCGCGGTCGAGCTGCCGTTGCTGTCGACTCTGCTCGAGTTCCTCGGGCGCCGGACGGACATCCGGCTGCTCGGCCCCGCCCAGGCGGCCGAGCGCGCCGCGACGGTCGCATTCGTGCCACGTTCCGTCACGCCTCGGGAGCTCGGCGAGCGGCTCGCCCGCCGCGGATTCATGATCGGGTATGGCGGGTTCTATGCCGTGCGCCTGCTGCAAGCGATGAATGTCGATCCGCAGAGGGGTGTCGCGCGCATCTCATTCGTGCACTACACGACCGCTGGGGAGATTGACGGTCTGATGGGTGCGCTCGATGCGTCGCTGCGCGCCCCATGAGCAAGACTTCCGCGGGTGGGGTTTGAGCGTGTAACCGAGGCTGTTCTGGGTTCTGGTTCTGGCAGCGGTTGAAATGCTGGGGCTGGCGCGGCGGCAGAGTTCGTCCGCGCAGCACTCGTGTCACCGCAAGGGTGCGCGGGGCGAGATCGGCAGCGACGAATTCAAACAGAAGGAGCGGGATCTGGGTAGCTGAAGTCCGCCGCGGCCCGTGAGTCGCAGCCTGGGGCGCGGCACCGGTTCACGCGATGACGACCCCCCCCGGTTTCGGCGCTCGCCGAGGCGAATGAAACATGGCTCGGAGCGTGGTTTCGGCGGTGCGCACGAGGCGCTCATCGCAGCTGACTGTCCTTGCTGGCGCGGCGGTTGTAACCGCTGGCGCCCGGGTTGTCGCGGTCGGCGAGCCTCTGGCAGGCGAGACAGAGGCGCACGCCCGGGAGGGCCCGGCGGCGCTCCGGCGCGATCGGCTCGCCGCATTGCGCGCAGTGGGTCAGACCGGCCCCGTGCGGCAGGCGGCTGCGGGCCCGCCTGACGCCGTCCGTCACGGTCGCGTCGATTTGTTCATTCACGGCGCCGTCGCCGGCCCAGCCATTCGCCATGGCGCGCTCCTGCAGCGCGATTTTCTGCCGCTATTGTACCTGCCGCCGCTTCTGCGCGGGGCGCCCCGTATCCCGTATCGGCACAGTGGCGAGCGCCGCGAAGTCGCTGACCCGTGACGCGGATCCCGGCGCTCTCGTCCCGGTGGTATTGTGGCCATACATTATCAAGTGAGATAATCTCAATAGTGATAATAAACCATTGACCTAATTCGCCGCAGATGATCCCCGATCGTTTTCGCCAGCTGGGCTTTCTGTTGAAGGACGTCAGTCGCCGGTATACGCGCCGCTTCGAGGAGCGGGCGCAGCGGTTCGCGCTCACCCTGCCGCAATGCCGGGTGTTGATTCTCCTGCAGGGCAACGAAGGCGTGAGCCAGAAGCGCTTGGCCGAGCTGGCGGAGCTCGATCCGATGACCCTCGTGCGCATCCTGGATCGCATGGAGACGGACGGCTGGGTGCAGCGTCGTTTCGACCCGGCCGACCGGCGCGCACACACGATCTGGCTGACCGCCGCGGCGGGAACCGTCCTCGAGCAGATCTGGCAGCTCATCGGCGAGACGCGGGCGGAGATGTTGCAGGGTCTGTCGGGCGAGGAGCGCGCGCAGCTCGTGGCGCTGCTGGAGCGCGTGCATGCGAACTTGAACGCGCTGCCGCCCCTGCCGGCGGACTCGGCGGACGGCGCCGGTACCGGCCGCAAGGCCACGAGGTGTGAGCGATGAATGATGCAGTGCAGGACGGCGAGACGGTGTCGGCGGCGGATCCGGCGGCGCGCCCGCTGGGCGCGCGGTTGCGTCCCCTGTTGCTGTGGGGCGTGCCGCTGCTGGCGATCGCGGCCGCTCTTTATTTCTACCTCACCAGCGGCCGTTATGTGTCGACCGAGGATGCCTATCTGCGGGCGGCGCAGGTGGCCATCAGTGCCGATGTCTCCGGTCGTGTGGTCGCCCGCTACGTGCACGACAACGAGCGGGTGCGGCGCGAAGAGGTGCTCTTCCGGCTCAATGACCGACCGTTCGTGATTGCCGAACAGGCCGCGCGCGCGCGCCTCGCCGCCGCGCGACTCGCCGTCGAATCGCTCGAGGCCGATTACCGGGCCGATGAGGCCGCGCTCGGCTCCGACCGGAGCCGGCGGGCCTACGCGCGGCGGGAATATCACCGCCAGGTGCGACTGCTCAAGATCGGCGTCTCCTCGAAATCCCAATTCGACCGCGCGCAGCTGGTCCTGCAGCAGTCGCGCCAGGCGGTTTTGGGCGCCCAGCAGCGGATCCAGGCGGTGCTCGCCCGGCTCGGCGGCAGTCCCGACATTCCCCTGGATCGGCACCCGCAGGTCGCCGAGGCGCAGGCCGCGCTCAATCACGCCTTGCTCGAGCTGTCCTATACCACCGTGCGCGCTCCCATGGCCGGCATCGTGACGGAAGTGCAGCACCTGCAGGTGGGTGATTACCTGCCGCTTGCCACCAAGGCCTTCGTGCTGGTCTCGACGCACGACGTGTGGATCGCAGCGGACTACAAGGAAGACGTTCTCAGCAACGTCCGTCCGGGCGAGAAGGCCACGGTGACCATCGATGATTATCCGGGCCGAACCTTCCATGCGGTCGTGGCCAGCATCACGCCCGGCACCGGCGCGCAGTTCGCGGTATTGCCGCCGCAGAACGCCACCGGCAATTGGGTCAAGGTGGTGCAGCGCCTCGACGTGCGGCTGCGGCTGATGGGGACACCGCCGCCGGTGCGCTCGGGACTGAGCGCCGAGGTGACGATCGATACGCAGTCCGGGCCTGGCGCGCGCCGCGCGCGCGGTTGAGTCAAAGGACCGAGCGGCCTTCCCGTCAACATGGAGCATACTGCCGACAGCGCCCATCCGCATCGCATTCCGATCACCATCGCGGTGACGCTCGCGACTGTCCTGCAATCAATCGATATCACGATTGCCAACGTCGCGCTGCCGCACATCGGCGGCAGTATGGGTGCGACCCTCGTGCAGATGGACTGGGTCCTCACCTCGTACATCGTCGCGGCGGCGATCGTCACGCCGCTGTCGGGCTGGCTCGCCGTCCGTTTCGGGCGCAAGAAGGTCCTGCTGGTGTCGGTCATCGGCTTCACGATTTGTTCCGCGCTGTGCGGTCTGGCGCGCTCGATCGATCAGATCGTGCTGTTCAGGCTGCTGCAAGGCGGGTTCAGCGCCGGACTCGTGCCGCTGTCGCAGGCGGTGTTGCTCGACATCAATCCTCCCGAGCGGCACGGCCGCGCGATGGCGCTGTGGGGTCAGGGGGTGGTGTTGGGGCCTATGCTGGCGCCGGTGCTCGGCGGCTGGCTAACCGACAACTACAGCTGGCGTTGGGTGTTCTACATCAATGTGCCGTTCGGCATTCTCGCGGCGCTCCTCATCGTCGCGTACCTGCGCGAGACCAGCAGGCGCCGCTCCTCATTCGACTTCTTCGGCTTCGCCGCCCTGAGCCTGGCGGTCGGGGCGCTGCAGATCGTCCTCGACCGCGGCTCGCTCAAGGACTGGTTCGGCTCGACGGAGATCTGGATCGAAACGGCTGTCGCGTTGCTCGGTCTGTACTGGTTTCTGGTGCATACGTGGACCACGCGTGAGCCCTTCGTCAGTCCAAAGCTGTTCCGCGACCGCAATTTCACCGTGGGCAACATACTGATGCTGGTCATCAGCATGGTGCTGTTCGCCACACTCGCACTGCTGCCGCCGCTGATGGAGAACGTGCTCGGCTATCCGGTGCTCACGGCCGGTATCGCCATGGCGCCGCGCGGCGCCGGCAGCTTCCTCGCCATGTTTCTCGGCGGTCGGTTGATCGGGCGCGTCGATTCGCGGGTGTTGATCGCGGTCGGATTGGCGATAGCCGCGGGTTCACTGTGGAGCATGGCCAATGATTTCTCCCTGCAGATACCCCAGATGTTGATCTGGGGCGAGACCTTCGTTCAGGGCTTGGGCATCGGTCTCACCTACGTCACCATCACGACCGTGGCGTTCGGTACATTAGCTCGCCACCAGCGCTCCGAAGGCACATCGATCTTCAATCTGCTGCGCAACGTCGGCAGCAGCATCGGCATTGCGGGCACGAGCGCGCTGCTGACCTACAATACTCAGGTCGTGCACGAGAGTCTGGTGTCGCACATCGTGCCGTATGGGGGTCAGCTGCAGCTGCACGCGCCGTTCAGCTTCACCTCGGTCTTCGGCCTGTCGGCGCTCAACGCGGCGGTGACGCAGCAGGCGACCATGATCGCCTACAACGACGACTTCAAGCTGATGAGTCTGATGACCCTGGCGATCATCCCCCTGGTGCTGCTGTTGCGGCCGCGCAGGACCCGCGCCAGCGAGGAAACGGTGGTGATGGAGTGAGCGCATGAAACGATCGCGAAACCGCGGACACATCCGCTGGCGTCATGCGCTGGCGCTCACGGCGCTGCTGTTCGCCGGCTGCGCGGTCGGTCCGGTGTATCGGCGGCCGCGCGTGCCCACGCCGCCGCACTACCGGCCGCCGGCGCGGCGAGCGGCGGGCGAGACCGCGGTTCCGGCGCGGTATCGCCAGCGGACGATCCTCGGGGCGGGTGCGGCCGGGCGGTGGTGGCGCCTGTTCCACTCGCCGCGGCTCGACGCGCTCATCACGCGGGCGCTGGCCGACAATCACGATGTCGCCGCGGCGCAGCAGGCGCTGGCCGAGGCGCGCGAGGGTGTTGCAATCGCCGGCGCCGCCCGTTATCCGCAGATCGATGGGAGCCTGGGCACCGGGCGGAAGAAGTATGGCGCGGCGTTTCTCGGACCAGAGTATTTCCCTCCATTCACCTATTTCGAGGCGGGCATCAGTGTCGCGTATGACCTCGATTACGTGGGCGCCACGCGCCAGCGCATCGAGGAGCGGCGCTCGCTCGAGCGATACCGGCGCTGCGAGCTGGAGGCGACGCGGCTCGTTCTGAGCGGGGAGGTGGCCTCGCAGGCGGTGATGATCGCCTCGACGCAGGCCCAGATCCATGCGGTGAACGGTCTGCTGCGCGCGGATCGGACCAACGTCGAGCTGGTGCGCGAGGCGGTTGCGGCGGGCTCGGTGCCACGGCTGGATGTGCTCACCGCCAAGACACAGCTCGCCGGCGATGCGACGCTGCTGCCCCCGCTGTATCAGCAACTGGCCGTGGCGCGTCACGCGCTCGCGGCGCTGTTGGGCCGCGCGCCGGCCGATTGGCGCCAGCCGGACCCGACGCTGGGCGAGCTGACATTGCCACGTCGTGTGCCGGTGACGGTACCATCGCGGCTGCTGCGCCGCCGGCCGGATATCCTTGCCGCGCAGGCCGAGCTGCGTGCCGCCACCGCGGCCGTGGGGGTGGCCACGGCGAATCTCTATCCGCAGATCGAGCTTTCCACCTCGCTGGGACAGCAAGGGCTGCAGCCGGGCCAGCTGTTCAATGCCAGCTCGGCCGCCTGGTCGCTGATTGCGGGTCTGACCGCACCGTTGTTCGACGGCGGGCGGCTGCATGCCGAGCGTCGGGCGGCACTGGATGTGCTGCACGAGCGAGCCGACCTGTATCGGCAGGTGGTCGTGAACGCCTTTCGGCAGGTGGCCGATGCGCTCGATGCGCTGCAGCACGACGCGCAGCTGCGCACCGCGCAGGCGCGCGCGCTGTCCTTGTCCCGCAAACGCCTGGTCCTTGAACGGGAGAGCTACCTCGCCGGCAACACAGGCCTCTTGCCCGTCCTCGATGCGGAGCGTCAACGCGAGCGCGCCCAGCTCGGTCTGCTCGACGCCGAGCAGGGCCAGTACCTCGACACCATCCGTCTTTTACTGGCCGCCGGCGGGCGAGTCGCGCCGCTGCACCGAGCCGCGTCCGACCACGATTGAGCTACAGGCCGGAGAGCGTCAGGCCGCTCGAGCTCGACGGGATCGGAACCACCGAGCATCTCTGCCCAGCGCGCCGCAGCTTGGCGCACAGCGCCAGCGCCGCCGGCCGGCTCATCTGCTCGGAGCGTATCGTCGTGACCTTTATGGCGCCGCCGGGCGGGACGATCCGGATCGTCCCGAGCAGGCTCCCGAAGCGCGTCTTGAGGCGCCGAGCGGCCGCATTGGCGGCGCTGGCCGTGCCGTAGCGGCCGAGCTGCACTTGAAAGCCGGCCAGCTTGTCGAGCCGCGCCTGGGCCCGGCTGGCCTCGGGCGCGCCGGGGAACCTCTGCAGGAATGTCCGGTAGGACGTTAGCGTGCCGGCGGTGCGCGCGGTGCGCCACGCGCTCGAGTCCTTGAGGGCGGTGATCGCGTCCTGCGCCTGGGCCGTGTATGCGCCGGCCGGGTATCGCGCCAGGTATTGTCGATAGGCCGACTCGGTACCGACCTTCTTGGCCGCCCGCCAGGCGCGGGCATCCTCCAGCGCATCGATGCGATTGCGCGCCTGCTGCACCCGCGAATCGTCGGGATGCAGCCGGATGAAGCCGCGGTAGGCGGCGATCGTGCCCTGCGCCGAGGCCTTCTGCCAGGCGGCGTTCGAGGAGCTGCAGGCGACGAGCGCCGCCGCGACGAGCAAACCGGCACACAACGATGCAAGCGAGGATTTCTTCACGGTGGACCCCGTGTCGCCAAGTCGAGCGGGTAAGCTACCCCAGGAGAGGCAAATCTTCCAGAACAGGTACAGCTCACGCCGCTGTAAGCGGTGCAGCCTCTCGTCACGGGGGCGACCGGCCGCGATCGGCGCTAGGGCGGGCCCGCCCAGGCCGGCACGCAGCACGATCACGACACGAGCGCGGTCATGGTCGTGTGAACCGGTAGTGGGCGATCAGCCATTCGGTGCCCTGCGCATAGCCGAATAGCTCCGCGCACGCCATCCAGAAGAGACGCCAGCGCTCGAACCACAGTCGCGCGTTCGCGCCATAGGCTTCGCCGAGCACCGCGAGGACCTGAGCGCGCCGCTCATCCTGATGCGCGAGCCACAGGTCGGCGGTGCGCCGGTAATGTGTGCCGTCGATCAGCCAGCGGCGCTCGAGGGCGAGATCGTCCTGGAAGTGCAGCAGGGTATCGGCCGAGGGCATCAATCCGCCGGTGAAGAAATGCCGCCCCATCCAGTTGTCCGAGCCGACCGTGTCGAATGGATACATCAGCGTCCGGTGCGCGAACACGTGGGTAAACAGCTTGCCGCCCGGTTTGAGCCAGCCGGCGATGCGCCGCATCAGGGTCGCGTAGTTGCGCACGTGCTCGAACATCTCGACCGATACGCAGCGGTCGAAGCAGGCCGGATCGAGGCGCAAATGATTGACGTCGCGCGTCAGGACGCGCACGTTGGTGAGGCGGCGTGCCCGGCACTGTGCCTCGATGTAACGGCGCTGGCCGTTGGAGTTGGAAACCGCCAGGATCTGGGCGCGCGGAAACCGGCTCGCCATCCACAGGGTGAGCGATCCCCAACCGCAGCCGAGCTCGAGGATCTGCTGGCCGTCCGCGAGCTCGGCCCGCTGCGCGTACAGCTCGAGCATCGCCTCCTCGGCCTGTGCCAGGGTCTCCCGGCCGCTCGGGAAATAGCAGCAGGAGTACTTCAGACGGGGTCCCAGGCACAACTCGAAGAACGCCGGCGGCAGTTCGTAGTGCTGGGCATTGGCTGTTTCGGTGTGCAGGGCAATCGGCGCGGCACGCAGTGAATCGATGCGCTCGGCGAAGCGCTCGGCCTGCGCCGCGATGCCGTCGCGGCGCTCGGTGCGCAGGCGCTCGGCGCAAAGGCGGCGGATGCCGAGGCGCACCAATGCGTCGGGCAGCAGCCCGCGTTCGGCGAGTCCGAGTAGACCCCGGGCGGGGCGCCCGGCGTCGAGTTCCTCGGTGTGGGTCGATACCGTGCTCATCGGTCGGCTCCTGGTTTTGACCGGTGCGGGAACCATGGAAAGAAGAGCGATGTGCTGCGCTGGTAATCCCGATAGTCCTCGCCCCGCGAGCGCAGCGCCTGCTGCTCGGTCCATGGAACACCGCTGAGATAGCGCAGGAACACGAACATCGTGACCGGTCCCAGCCAGGCCAGCGGCGCGAGGCGCGAGCCGACTGACCATGCGGCGTAGGCGAACCAGTGCAGCCATTCGAAGAAATAGTTGGGGTGGCGCGAGTAACGCCACAGGCCCGTGCGGCAGGCGCTGCCGCGATGCGCGGGTGCCGCGCGGAAATGCGCGAGCTGCCGGTCGGCCAGAGATTCTCCGAGCACTCCCACGAGCCAGATCACGGTTCCGGCGGCGAGCCACGCCGTGTGCGGATGGCGGTTGTCAGCCACGGCGGCGAAGGGCAGGGCGAACCACGGCACCGACAGCGCCTGACATTGGAAATATACGAACCAGCGGCGTTGATCGTCCCGCCAGCGGGAGCGCAGCGCCTGATAGCGACCATCCTCGGGCTCGCGGCGCACACGTGCGCCGAGGTGCGCCCCGAGACGGATCGCCCAGCCTCCGCCCAGCACCGCCAGCAACAGGCGCGGCGCACCCGCGCCGGCGCCCGTCGCGGCCAACACCCAGGCGCACAGCGCCAGCAGCGCGGCCCACAACACATCGACCAGGCCGGCATTGTGGTGACGGCGCTGGCGGAGCCAGCCTGCGAACATGACCGCGGCCGCGAGCAGCCAGAGCAGACCGAGGGCGCTGGCCGGGCTCACGGGGCGCTCCGGACGGCTTCGGCGGCGAGCCAACGGCGGGCCAGCAGGCTCAGGACCGGCAGGGCGAGCGCCCAGCCGAGCCCGAGGGCGAGCAGCGACGGCCACGGGCGAGCGGGAAAGTACACGGCATGCCAACCGCGCGCGGCTGCCGAGTAGGACAGCGGCCCGCCGACGGCGCCCAGAGTTGCCGCCAGCCACGGGCGGGTCCGCAGATAGCCGAACAAGGGAATGATCGTCAGGCCGAAGGTGGCCCACAGTGCGAGCAGCCACGCCGGCGATGAGGCGAGCGGCCAGGCCGCGGCGTAACGAATCATGCCGGCTCGCACCCAGCAGGTCTCGAGTATGGCGCCGATGAGGAACGCCGCGGCCAGCAATCGAGTCTCCACCCGGGGGTGCGCCGAGGCGCGCAGGCGCCAGCCGGCGAACACGGCCGCGGCGCCCACGCCCGGCCAGACACTACCGTGGCCGGCGCCGATCACGGCGGCGAACCACACGATCTGGTAGGCGACGAATGTCAGCAGGGCAGCCACGCGGCCGGCCCCCCTGCACCATGACGCCACCGGGGCTTCGCCAGCAGCAGATGCGCCACCCCGAGCGCGCGCTCGCGAAAGCCGCCCTCGCAATACGCCAGATAGAATTCCCACAACCGGATGAACCGCTCATCGAAGCCGAGGGCGCGCACGTCGGCGAGTCGCGCCATGAAGCGCCGGCGCCACGCCTCGAGGGTGCGCGCATACGAGTCCCCGAAGTCATCGAGGGCGACCAGGGCGAGATCGCTGGCGCGCGTCTTGGCCGCCATCATGGCGTTCACCGAGGGGATGAAGCTGCCGGGAAACACATGGCGCTTGATGAAGTCCACCGACTTCAGCGCCTGCCGGTAGCGGTGATCCTCGATGGTGATCGACTGCAACAGCGCCGCGCCGTGCGGGCTCAGCAGGCGGGAAATCGTCGCGAAGTACTCCTCGAGGTGAGCGGCGCCGATCGCCTCGATCATTTCAATCGATACGAGCTTGTCGAAGCGGCCGCCGAGATCGCGGTAGTCCTCGAGGCGCAGCTCGACAAGGTGGTCCAGCCCGGCGGCGCGGACCCGCTCGCGCGCAAACTCGTATTGCCGGCGCGAGATCGTCGTGGTGGTGACTCGGCAGCCATAGTGACGCGCCGCGTGCAGCGCGAAGCCGCCCCAGCCGGTGCCGATCTCGAGCACGTGGTCGGAGCTGGTGAGCGCGAGCCTGCGGCAGACCGCCTCGAGCTTGCGCGTCGAGGCGGATTCGAGCGTATCCGCATCGTTGCGCCACAGCGCCGAGGAATACATCAGGTCCGACGACAGGAAGAGCGCGAAGAACGCGTTGCTCAGGTCATAGTGCGCCGCGATGTTGCGCCGGCTGCCGGCCCGGGAGTTGCTCCGCGTCGCGTGCCACGCGCGGCGCATGGCGCCGGCGAGGCTCGCCCAGCCGGACTCGAGACCGTCGAG
>JAJZZR010000500.1 GCA_021797465.1 Pseudomonadota bacterium
CTGACCGGGCGCGCCGGGGGGGCGCGGCGGGGTGACATTCGTCAAGGTTCTTCAATGTCCTGCGTGCGTCTTGCGCGCCATCCCGTTACTGTCAAATCCATAACGTGCCCCCGGGCGCGTCCCGAAGAAGCGACAACATCATGTCCTTAGGAAGATCCCATTTACGGCGGACGCCCGGTGGCGCTGCGCCTGCGTTACGGCGGACCTGAGACCGGCTGCCCCGAACCCGTGCCCGTTCGCGCCATGTCCGCCACCGAATCCCCATCACTGCCGCCCGAGGCCGCCCAAGGGCTGTCGACGGCCTCCACGACCATCGTGCGCGCCGAGCTCGGCATGATTGAGCGCGCCGCGTTGCATCCGCACGTGCGCAGCCTGGTCAAGGAGGCGGTGCTGCGCAGTGGCCAGGAGGTGCCGGACCTCGAGGTACTCCTGAAGCTGGTGAGCGAGCAGTTCGAGGCGATGGACGCCGAGCGGCGCGGCATCGTGCAATCGATGCGGCTGATGGCCGACGAGGCCGCCGAGCTCGCCCACCAGGCGCGCGAGTCCGAGCTGAGCGAGCGCGTGGTGCGCGCCGAGCGCGAGGTCTTCGAGCAGCTCACGGCCAACGTGCCGCTGAGCGAAGCGCTGTCCTCGGTCACGCACTTCATCGAATCGGTCGGCATCGGCACGGTGGGCGCGATCTCCGTGCTGGCCGACGACCGCCATGCCTTCGGGCTGCTCATCGCCCCGAAGCTCGCCGAGCCGCTGCGCGCGGCGCTCGAGCGCTGCGCGATCGACATTCACAACGGCTCGTGCGCCGCGGCGGTGAGTCTCGGCCGTCAGGTGCTGGTGGCGGACGTGGCCAAGGATCCGTTCTGGGAGCGGCCTCGAGCGGCGGTCCTGGCCGCGGGGCTGAACGCCTCCTGGTCGACGCTCATCAAGGCCACCGACGGGCGGGTGCTCGGCAGCCTCGGGGTCTATCACGCCACGGCGGGACTGCCGGGGCAGCGGGAGCTGCGCGTCATGGCGCATGCGGCGCAGATCGCCGGCATCGCGATCGAGCGGCGCCTGGCCGAGGAAGCGCTGCGCGCGAGCGAGGCGAAGTTTCGCGGTCTGTTCGAGACCATCATCGAGGGGGTCTATCAGAGCGGACGCGATGGGCGTCTGGAGTCGGTCAATCCCGCCTTCGTCAACATCCTCGGCTACGACAGCGCCGAGCAGCTCTACGCGCTGCGCGACGTCGCGGCGCTTTACTGGAATCCCGAGGACCGGGTCCGCTTCACCGATGAGATCGAGCGCCACGGGGAGATTCGCAACGCCGAGTTCGTGCTGCGCCGGCGCGATGGCGCGCCCGTGGTGGTGTTGGAGAACGGTCGCGCCGTGCGCGGCGCCGCCGGCGGAGTCATCGGCTACGAGGGGACCATCGCCGACATCACCGAGCGCAAGCGCGCCGAGCAGGAGATGTTCGCCGAGAAGGAGCGCGCGCAGGTCACGTTGCAGTCGATCGGCGATGCGGTGATCAGCACCGACGCGGACGGGCGGATCGATTACATCAATCCGGCGGCCGAGAACCTGGCCGCGTGGCGGCTCGAGGAGGCGCGCGGCAAGCCGATCGGCGATGTGCTGACGCTGATCGATGAGATCTCGCGCGAGCCGATCGACAATCCGCTGCTGTGCGTGCTCGGCCGAGGCCGCAGCAATGCGGCCACGGAGCATGCGGTGCTGGTGACGCGCGCCGGACACGAGGTGGCCATCCAGGAGACGGCGGCGCCCATCTGCGACCGGCGGGGCCGGGTGATCGGCGCGGTGATGGTGTTTCACGACGTCACGCGCGAGCGGCGCCTGAAGCGCGCGCTTTCGTATCAGGCCAGTCACGATGCGCTCACCGGCCTGATCAACCGCCGCGAGTTCGACAGCCGGCTGCATACGGCGGTCATGACCGCGCAGCGCGGCGAGGTCACCCACGCGCTGCTGTACATCGATCTGGATCAGTTCAAGGTGGTCAACGACACCTGCGGCCACCAGGCGGGCGATCGGCTGCTGCGCGACGTCACCGGCCTGTTGCAATCGCGCGTGCGGACCGTCGATACCATTGCGCGTCTCGGCGGCGATGAGTTCGGCGTGCTGCTGGAGAATTGCTCGGTCGAGCAGTCGACACGCATCGCCGAGGGCGTGCGCCAGGCGATCCACGCCTACCGCTTCTCGTGGGGGGCGACCACGCTGTCGGTGGGCGCGAGTGTCGGGGTGGTGCACATCGGCGCCGAGACCGAAAGCGTCGCGAGCGTCATGAGCGCCGCGGACATCGCCTGCTACGCGGCCAAGGACGAGGGCCGCAACCGCATTCATTTCTACGAGTCCGAGGGCCGCAATCACCCCCGTCATCGCGAGATGCACTGGGTGGCGCGCGTGACCCGCGCGGTCGAGCAGAATCGCCTGGAGCTGTACTTCCAGCCCATCCGGCCGCTCGGGCAGGCGGACGGGATCAACTTCAACGAGCTGCTGGTGCGGCTGCGCGATGAAGACGGGCGGCTGGTTCCGCCCGGGGAGTTCATTCCGGCGGCCGAGCGCTACAACGTCATCTCGATGATCGACCGCTGGGTGGTGCGCCGCGCGCTGGAGTTTCTCGGCGAGTGGCGCCGCGGGGGCGCGCCGCTGCCGCTGCTCGCGCTCAACGTGTCGGGCACCTCGCTCAACGACCAGTCGTTCATCGAGTTCACGATGCAGCAGGCGGAGGAAACGGCGCTCGCCGCCGCGCTGTGCTTCGAGATCACCGAGACCGCGGCGGTGACCAGCCTGTCGAACGCCGCGTTCGCGATGCGCGAGCTCAAGGCCCGCGGCTGCAAGTTCGCGCTGGATGATTTCGGCACGGGACTCTCCTCGTTCATGTACCTGAAGAGCCTGCCGGTGGATTTTCTGAAGATCGACGGGCAGTTCGTGCGTCGCATCGCCGCGGATCCGGTCGATCGCAGCGTGGTCGAGGCGATCTGCAAAGTCGCACGCACGCTCGGCATCGCCACCGTCGCCGAGTTCGTCGAGGCGCAGCCGGTGCTCGATGAGCTCAAGCGCATCGGCGTCGATTACGCGCAAGGGTTCCTGCTGGCCAATCCGTTGCCGATCGCGCAGCTGCGCCCGTAGCCGCGCCGCGCGGCCGCACATTCCCCACCCGTGCCGCGGGCAATTCGCGCATACTGCGCTGCCGCGGCGCGCGCCGCGAGCCACGGGCCTTCGGCCAATGACGGGGGATGGGGGATGAGCAAAGACAATTCGAGGCTGGTGGTCGCCTTGACGTTCGTGGCGGCCCTCGGCGGGCTGCTGTTCGGCTACGACACGGCAGTGATTTCCGGCGCGGTCGGCGCGATCGATCGGTACTTCATCGATCCGCAGCACCTGGCGCAGACCGCCGCGAGCAGTCTGTCGGGCTGGACGATCTCGAGCGCGCTGGTCGGCTGCGTGCTCGGCTCGGCGGTGGCCGGAGCGATCGCGAACCGCCTGGGCCGCAAGCGCGGGCTGATACTGGCGGCGCTGATGTTTCTGCTCGGCTCGATCGGCTCGGCGGTACCGGAGTTGGGACTGGGCGTGATCGGGCGGATGGGCCCGGCGGCGCTGACGCCGTTCATCTGCTATCGCATTCTCGGCGGCATCGGCGTGGGGATCGCCTCGATGATCTCGCCGCTGTACATCGCCGAGATCGCCCCGAGCGAGATTCGCGGCCGGCTGGTCTCGTTCAACCAGCTGGCCATCGTGATCGGGATCCTGGTGGTGTACTTCGTCAACTGGTTCATCCAGTCGCTGGGCTCGGCGCAGTGGTACTACCGGACGGCCTGGCGGCTGATGTTCGCCTCCGAGGCGGTGCCGGCGCTGCTGTTCCTGGGGCTTTTGCTGTTGGTGCCGGACACGCCGCGCTGGTTCGTGATGCGCGGACGCACCGAGGAGGCGCTCGCGCAGCTGCGCCGGGTCAACGGCGAGCAGGCCGCGCCGGGAATTCTGGCGGATATCGAGCGCACGCTCGCGGTGCGCAGCGAGCGGCTGTTCGCCTTCGGGGTGCCGGTGCTGCTGATCGGGATCGCGCTCTCGGTGTTTCAGCAGCTGGTGGGCATCAACGCGGTGCTGTACTACGCGCCGCTGATGTTCAAGAACCTGGGGGCCTCGACCAACTCGGCGTTTCTGCAGACCGTGCTGGTCGGCGCCGCGAACGTCGTGTTCACCTTCGTGGCCATCGCGACGGTGGACCGGCTGGGCCGCAAGCCGCTGCTGGTGATCGGCTCGGTGGTGATGGCGGTGGCGATGTTCGCGCTCGGGGCGCTGTTCGATGCGCGCACGATGGGCCTCTCGGCGCTGGTGGCGGTGATGGCCTACATCGGCGGGTTCGCGCTCTCCTGGGGCCCGGTGGTGTGGGTGCTGCTGTCGGAGATGTTCCCCAACTCGATCAAGGGCAAGGCGATGGCGATCGCGGTGGCCGCGCAGTGGGTGGCGAACCTGTTCGTGTCCTGGTCGTTCAAGGTGATCGACGGCAACGCCTGGCTCAACGCGCACTTCCACCATGGCTTCGCGTACTGGATCTACGGGGCCCTGAGTGTGGCCTCGGCGCTGTTCGTGCTGCGCTTCGTGCCCGAGACCAAGGGGCGCACGCTCGAGTCGATCCAGGAGCTCTGGCACCGCCATCGCCGCGACGCGGCCGCTTCGGTGCCCGCGGTCGAGTGAGCCGCGGACGCTCTGCCGCCGGGCGGGGGGTTCGTGCGCCGCGGATCACAGCTGGCGCGTGGAGGCGCGCACCACGAGCTCGACCGGGGGTGACTCGACCTGCGGCCGCCGGCCGCAGACCAGCGCCAGGATCGCCTCCGCGGCGCGCTCGCCGAGCACCCGCACCGACTGGCGCACCGAAGTGAGCGGCGGCAGGGTGTAGGAGGAGGACGGCAGATCGTCGAAACCGACGACCGAGACGTCGTCGGGCACCTTGAGCCCGCGGCGGAACAGGGCGAGGTACGCGCCATAGGCCGTCTGGTCGTTGACGCAGAAGACCGCGCTGAACGGGCGGCCGGCTTCCAGCAGTTCGGTCGTGGCGATCAGGCCGCCTTGCGCCTGCCAGTCCCCGCGCATGACCAGACGCGGGTCGAACGGAATGCGCGCCTCCTGCAGCGCCTCGAGGTAGCCGGCGAGGCGCTCGAGCGCATCGGGGTGGCTTTCCGAGCCGGCAATGAAGGCGATGTGCCGGTGCCCGAGCCCGATCAAGTGCCGCATGGCGAGCGTGGCCCCGAGCCGGTCCTTGATCGGCAGGCTGTAGGTGTGTCGGCCGGGTAGATCTCGTCCGGTCACCACGACGGGACAGCGCTTGGCGAAGTCCTTGACCGCGGCATTGGCCAGGCAGCCCGAGAACATGATGATCCCGTCAACGCCGTGGTCGATGAACCTGCGCATGCAGCGTTCCTCGTCCGCCACATTCCAGTTGCCGCTCATGAACAGGGCCGCGTAGCCGGCGGCGAGCAGCCGGCGTTCGACTCCGCGCAAGCCTTCCGCGTAGAACGGACTGTCGATCGCCTGACTCAACACCCCAATGGTGAACGTGCGGCCGAGCGCCAGTCCGCGCGCCGCGGCGTGCGGCCGGAAATCGTGTTTGGCGATCGCGGCCTCGACGGACGCCTTGAGTCCGTTGCTCACCTTGACCGTGCCGTTGATGATGCGTGAGACGGTGCTCGCCGAAACGCCGGCCTCGCGCGCGATATCCCGCACCGTGACGGCCGGCCGCGACCGCGGACCGGGCTTGGCCTGTTGCTCGCGGCGCTGTTTCATGCGGGCGGTGTCGGCGCGGCTGGAGGGCGGGCGGCCTCGAGGGCGGGCGCGGGCGCACGGCGCCGAAGCCGTGGGCCGCAGAACAGCTGCGCGATCTCCTCGAGCGTCCTGCCGCGGGTCTCGGGGCCGAGCGTCGCGACGAACACCAGCGCCGCGACGGCAAGCAGCCCGTAGCCGAGGAACGTTGCGACCGCTCCCCAGCGCGCGAGCTCCCAGGTGAACAGCAGCGTCACACTGGCGCTGATGAGCGAGTTCCAGAAGCAGATCGCGGACAGGGCGATCGCGCGCTCGCGGTCGGGAAATATTTCCGCCACCATGACCCAGGTCACCGGTCCAAACGAGACTGCGAACGAGGCGACGAAAAGAATGATGCCGGCGAGCACCAGGGCCGGATGAGCGACGGCCGCGCCCGGACCAACGGTGGATCGGAACGCCCAGGCGATGGTGAGCAGGGCCACCGCCATGCCGGTGCCTCCCACCAGCAACAGAGGCTTGCGCCCGACCCGGTCGATCAGGCTCATCGCCACCAGGGTCATCGCCACATTGATCAGCCCCACGAGCACCGATTGGCGAAAGGCGCTCGCGAGGCTGCCGCCGGCCTGGGCGAGGATCGTCGGCAGGTAGTACAGGACGGCGTTGATCCCGGTAGCCTGCTGGAAAAAGGCGAGCCCCGCGGCGAATATCATCGCGAAGCGCAGCCGCGCGCTAAAGAGCGTGCGCCACGCGCCGCGCGCCTCCGGCGTCGCCGGCTCGATCCTCTGGAGCTCGGCGGCCGCCGCCTCTGCGTGTACCGCGCGCATCGCTTCGAGCGCTTGGAGCCGTCGGCCGCGGGCGAGCAGCCAGCGCGGGCTTTCCGGCACCGTCAACAGCAGCGCGAAGAACACCAGCGCGGGGATCGCTTCCACGCCGAGCATGGCGCGCCAGCCGCTCGCGCCCATCGGCAGCAGCAGGTCGTTGGAGAAGAACGAGGCCGAGATGCCCATGACGATCATCAACTGATTGGTGGCGACCAGCAGTCCGCGCCGCTCAGCCGGGGCGATCTCGGTGACGTACATCGGGGCGAGGAGAATCGCCGCACCGACGGCGAGCCCGCCGAGGACGCGCGCCAGAATGAGCACCAGGTAGGCATGCGCGTCGGCCGCCAGCAGCGAGGAGGCGAAGAACACCGCCGCGGTCAGCTGCAGCACCGTCCGGCGCCCGAACCGGTCGGCGAGCGGCCCGGCGCACAGATTGCCGGCCATGGCGCCCCAATCGAGGCAGCTGACCGTCCAGCCGAGTTCGAGGCTGTGGGCCGAGCCTGCCAAGCCGAAATACGCGCGGATGAAGGGCACGGCGCCGGAAATCACCGTGGCGTCGAAACCCAGGAGGAATCCCCCGAGAGCCGCCACCAGGGCGATGCGCATGCTGCGTGCTGTGTCCGCCATGCAGGGTTGACCGCGCTCAGTGCGCTGGCTGGCCTTTTAGCACGATCTCGCGTCATGCACCACGCTCGCCCCGAGGATCGCCCCGGGGGCATCGCGGCGGCACGGCCGCGCGCAGCGGGACTCACGCCCCCGCGCGACCTGCGTGTTGCGCGCGGGATTGCGCGTGCGGGCGCGGTGCGGCGCTTGACAATTTTCGGGCCGGCCGGCAGTCTTGTGAAACCGGTTGCAGAACTTGCTTGAGCGCGGCGGCCAGACGGCCGCCCGGCGGGCGGCCATTCGACCATCTGCCGGCACGGCAGCGGGGGGTAGAGCGCGATGTGCACTGGGACGATTCGGACATCACGCCGCCGTCCGCGGCCGACCGTGCAACGGGCTCGTGAGACTCGCGGAACGTGCTGCGCGAGCGATTCGCCCGCCATGTCTCGCGCTGCCCGCCTCGGTGGGCGAGCTGTGGCGCGACGACCGGATAACGCGCAAAGAATAACCCCCGCGAGTGTGCCGTCAGGAGACTGGATATGACGTCTCGATTCACCCAACGTATCAGTGGAGCGCGGCTGCTGCTGCTGGCGGCGCTCGGCGCCGCGGCGCTCGGCATGAGCGCCTGCAGCACCAAAACCGCGGGGACGGTGAAATTACCCGGACCGGTCGGCAACCGTGCGGACTGTCCGTGGCTCAATCCGCGCCTGCCGATCGCGCAGCGCGTGGCGCTGATCCTGCGCAAGATGACCCTGGCCGATGAGATCGGGATCGTCGAGGGCCACGGTGTGCATCCGTACGTCGGGGACATCAAGGAGAACGCCGCGCTGTGCCTGCCGCGGATCGGGCTGGAGGACGGCCCGAATGGTGTCGGGGACGGCATGACCGGTGTCACGCAGCTGCCGTCGGGCGCGTCGCTCGCGGCGACCTTCTCGCGCAACCTCGCCTACCAGTACGGGCAGGTGATCGGTGCCGAGCAGGCGGCCAAGGGGTCCTCGGTCGATCTGGGTCCGACGGTGAACATCGACCGCGATCCGCGCTGGGGCCGGGAGTTCGAGAGTCTGTCGGAAGATCCGCATCTGGCCGGGGTGATCGCCGCCGCCGAGATCCGCGGCATCCAGCGCGAGGGGACCATCGCCCAGGTGAAGCATTTCGACGCCTACAACCAGGAGACGTATCGCAACACGGCGAAGGATGACGTGCTCGTCTCGCGGCGCGCCCTGCATGAAATCTACATGCCCGCGTTCCGCGCCGCGATCCGCCACGGGCAGGTCGGCTCGATGATGTGCTCCTATGCGACGGTGAACGGCCACTACAGCTGCCAGAACCCCTACCTGCTCACCGACGTGCTGCGCCGCGAGTGGAATTTCAACGGGTTCGTGACCTCGGACTGGGGTGCCATCCACAGTGTTTCCGCGGCCGAGGCGGGCGCCGACCTCGAGGAGCCCGGCGATCGGCTCTTCGGCCGGCCGCTGCGGCAGGCGGTGACCGCGGGCAAGATCCCGCGCGCGGCGCTCAACTCAATGGTCGCGCCGATCCTCGCGCAGCTGTTGCGCTTCGACTTCTTCAATCATCCGCGGCCGACCACCACCACCGCGGTGGCGACCACGGCGGCGCATCAGGCGACCTCGACCCGGATCGCGGAAGCCGGCACGGTTCTGCTGAAGAACGCCGGGCACCTGTTGCCGCTGGTGAGCACCGCGAAGATCGCGCTCATCGGTCCGGCCGCCTCGGCGCAGGTCACCACCGGCGGCGGCGGCAGCGCTCACGTCATCCCGTCGGCGACGGTCAGTCCGCTGGCCGGCATCGAGGCGCTCGCCGGCAAGTCCCGGATCAGCTACACGCAGGGCCTGCCCACCAACGCGCAGCTCACGCAGATCCCGGCGGCGGATCTCTCGCCGTCCTTCACGGGAGCGAGTCACGAGGGGCCGTATGCGGCGACGCTGCGCGCGCCCGAGACCGGCACCTACATCATCGGCTTCAGCAACAACTGCCACTGCTACAGCGTTGCCAGCCTGGCGATCGACGGGCGCACGCTCGTCAACAACCCGGGCACGCCGCCGAACGTGACCTACACGGCGGCGATTCATCTGAACCGGGGCCAGCGCTACCGGCTGACAGTCACCGGTCCGGTGATGGCCCCGATCTCGAAGAAGCTCGAGCGGCGGTTGAAGAAACTGCCGAAGAAACTGCAGAAGAAGTACCGGAAAATGATGGGCGCCCCGGACCAGATCCTCTGGGCGACGCCCCGTGTGGTACGCGCGGACATCGCGCAGGCGGTGCGGGCGGCGAAGGCGGCGTCCGTGGCGGTGGTCGTGGTGGCCGATGACACCGAGACCGAGGGCGCGGATCGGCCGGATCTGCGCCTGCCGTCGGCGCAGAGCGCGCTGGTGAGCGCGGTGGCGCGCGCCAACCCGCACACCGTGGTGGTGGTGCAGGCCGGCGCGCCGGTCGCCATGCCGTGGCTGCGGCAGGTGCCGGCGGTACTTGACACCTGGTATCCCGGGCAGACCGACGGGACGGCGCTGGCGAATGTGCTGTTCGGGAAGGTCGATCCGAGCGGGCATCTGCCGGTGACCTTCCCGGTGAAGCTCGCGGACGTGCCGGCGGCGAGTCCGGCGCGCTTCCCCGGCATCGACGGCAAGGTGCACTACTCGGAGGGGATCCTGGTCGGCTATCGGTGGTACGACGCGAAGCACATCAAGCCGATGTTTCCGTTCGGGTTCGGACTGTCCTACACGCGGTTTGACTACAGCGACCTGAAGGTGAGCCGCACCGAGGTCGACGGCGTGACGCCGATTCGGGTGAGCGCGCGTGTGACCAACGCGGGGCGGGTGAGCGGCGCGGATGTTGCGCAGCTGTATCTGGGCCTGCCGGCCGCGAGCGGGGAGCCGCCGCGCAAGCTGGTGGGCTTTCAGCGCGTGACGCTCGCACCGGGCCAGTCGAAAGTGATCCACTTCACCATCACGCCGCGAGAGGAATGGTGGTGGGGCCATCACGGCTGGACGGAGAGCGCCGGGACCTACCAGGTGTATGTCGGGGACGCCTCGGGGCTCGCCGAGTTGCCGCTGCGCGCCGCGTACACGATGGGGAAGACGATTGGAGACCGGCAGGTGACGGTCTTCGCGCCGAAGACCTTCAAACCGGGCACCCGTGCGCTGGTGCGCGTGTCCCTGAGCAGCGGGGGGACCGAGACGCTGCGGGACGCGAGGCTGAGCCTGAAGGCGCCTGGCGGCTGGACCGTCGTACCGGTCGGTCCCGTGACCCGAGGCAAGGTGGCGCCGAACGCAGCGCTCACGGCGCAATTTGCGGTGACGCCGCCGTCCTGGGGTGTTACGCAGTACGTGACGCTCTATGGGACGGCCGATCTGTCACACGATACGTGCACCCACGGCGCCAATGGCTGCGAGGGCGCCCGTCGCCACGGTGGCGTGACGGTGCTCCTCGACCCCTAGACTGCGTTGGTTTTGCGCAGCGCCCCCCGGTCGTCGGTTGAATCGCGTCTGAACCCGCCCGGCCGACTCTGGGGGCGTGCCGGGCGTCGAGTCGCCGCGCCGCGGGGCGCCTGTTGGCGCCGATGCGACCGAGCGGGCCAAGCGGTTGATTTAACTCCGACACCCGCGTTGCCGCCGGGCAACGCCGGATCGGCGATCGGCCCGACTGTCTCCAAAGGCAAACAGCAGGCGTATAGTTCGCGACGATCATCCACGTCACCTGGGGGTATCTGCCATGACGATCAGGATTGACACTACGGAAAATCGTTGCGTTGCGACGTCCACCGTCGGCTACATGTGTCTGGCCTTGACGCTGTGGATGGCCTCGATGTCGCTGGCCGGCTGGTTCAGCCGCATGTACGCCCACGGCATTGCGATGTTGACCCCGATGGCCGTGATCCTGGGG
>JAJZZR010000475.1 GCA_021797465.1 Pseudomonadota bacterium
ACAGCCGCGCTGGGTACCGTGTGTTTCAGCTTGGCAGCGCTTTCAGGGTGCGCGACGCTGCAGCCGCAGCCCCAGCCGGAACCCGTGGCGTACGTGCGTCCTCCGAACACGACGGTCTATGCGTACCCGATGCATAACCAGTCTCCCGCACAGCAGCGGCGCGACCGTTACCAATGCACCGTCTGGGCGGTACACCAGACGGGCTTTGATCCAAGCGCGCCGGGCGTGCCGATCTACGATCGGGTCGCGGTGCAGGGTCCGCCGCCGGGCACCGATACCGCCATCGGCGCGGTGGCGGGGGCATTGTTCGGTGCGGCGATTTCCAATCCGTGGGACCGGGGTGCGGGAGCCATGTTCGGTGCCGTGACCGGGGCGATGATCGGCAATGCCGCCGATCAGGCCAATGCCCAAACGAATGCGGAGAATGCCGGCGCCGTACAGGCCGCGGCTCAGGCGCAGCAGCGAGCGCTCGATCACAGGGCCCGCAATTTCCGCCAGGCGGTCAGCGCCTGCCTTCAGGCGCGAGGCTACAGCGTGCGCTGACGGGCCGATCGCGAGGCTTGTGTGCGAATTCTGTTCGTCTGTCTGGGAAATATCTGCCGCTCGCCGACGGCAGAGAGTGTGTTTCGCGCGGTTTCGGCACGCGAGCTGCCGGAGCTGACCCTGCTAATCGACTCGGCTGGTACGGCCGGCTACCACGTCGGGGAGCCGCCGGACCGGCGCACCCGCGAGGCGGCCGCCCGCCGCGGCTACGATCTATCGAGTCTGCGTGCGCGAGTCGTAGAGCCCCGCGACTTCGAGACTTTTGATCTCATTCTGGCGATGGATCGCCAGAATCTGCGCACCCTGGAGCGACGCGCACCCGCCGCGGCGCAGGATCGGCTGCGGTTATTTCTCGATTACACGCCGGACGTCGGAACCCGCGAGGTACCCGATCCCTACTATGGGGGCGAGAACGGCTTTGAGCACGTGCTCGATCTGATCGAAGCGGCCTCGCGGGGACTGTGCGAGGCGCTGCGTGCCGGGGAGGTCCGACCGCCGGCGCGCATCCCGCGCGCCGGCTGATCCGTCTTAATCCTCCGAGCGGATAGGTCCTTCGGGTGTCCGATCCGGCGGCGCCGAGGACCAGACCACATACGGCTTGGTCTGTGGCCCCGCGGCGGATACCGTGGGCGCTGAAGGCTCGAAGTGGGCCGAGTGCGCCGGGGGTGCCTCATGGCGGGGCTCGGCTACCTCATGCCGTACCGCTGCCGCCGCGGGTGCGGGAGTTGGCGGCGGGCTTGCCGCAGGCGCTTCGCGCGGCGCGAAGGATTCCTGAGGCGCCGAACTCGCGCGGGGCGGGCGGCCCGGCGCGGCATCCTGCGGCCCGGCATTTCCGTGGGTCTGGTTCGGTTCCGTTGCGGCAGGGGCGTGCACCGCAGCGTCCTGGGTGCTTCCTGTTGCCGTCTCGCTGACTGCGTGCTCACGCGTACCGCCATTGCCGCGTCGGCCACCGCGTCGGCCGCGACGCCGGCCACGACGCTCACCACGCTCACCACGCTCACCACGCTCAGATTGCGGATGGGTGCCGTTGGTAGGTGTCGTCGGTGCATGCGGAGCGGCGGTGGCCTCCTCGGCGTTGGGTTGTGTCGGTCTGCGCTCGGGCTCGCGGTCACGATCACGGTCACGAGGGCGTCGCTCGGCATGGTCCCGGCCCCGAGAGTCCGCGCTGCGGCGCTCGCCCTGCGGGCGGCGGCTTCTTTCACCTCGGCGACCCTGGTGGCCTTGGTCCCGTCGTCCGTCACGTGGGCGCTCGACGTGATGATGTGGGCTGCTGCGCGTCGCCGCTTCGGGTTGCGGCTCGGACTCGGGGGAGGGCTCCTTGACCGTAGGCGAGAACAGCCCCTTCAAGCGTGACCACAGGCCCGTGCCCGCACGTTCGTTGACCGAGGGCACATTCGGCTGCGAGGCCGGGACGGTGATGGGCGCCGGCGTCGGCGGAAGAATCGGGGTCACCGCGGCGACTTCCGCCGTCGGTCGCTTCTCGCGCGTGCTGCCCGGCTCGATCGCCTCCGGCGGCGTGGGAATCAGATAGCTCGTCTGGCGGTTCTCGGGCAGCTCGGCTTCGTCATCCCGCACGCGCTTGATCGAGTATTCCGGCGTCTGGATGTGCGGATTGGGCACGATGAGCAGCTCCGCCTCGCTCTTGTTCTCGAGCGTGCGCAGCCATTCGCGCTTTTCATTGAACAGGAACGTCGCCACGTCGACCGGCAGCTGGGTGATGATCTTCGTGGTGCGCTCCTTGCGCAGTTCCTCGCCGATCAGGCGCAGGACCGCCAGCGCCATCGACTCGACGCTGCGTATGCTGCCGATGCCGAGGCAGCGTGGGCAGACGAAGTGGCTCGACTCCCCGAGCGAGGGGCGCAGTCGCTGGCGCGACATCTCCAACAGTCCGAAGCGCGAGAGCTTGCCGATCTGAATGCGCGCGCGGTCCATGCGCATCGCATCGCGCAGCCGATCCTCGACCTCACGCTGGTTCTTGCCCGACTCCATGTCGATGAAATCGATGACGATCAGGCCGCCGATGTCGCGGATGCGCAGCTGCCGGGCGATCTCGTCGGCCGCCTCGAGGTTGGTATTGAGCGCGGTTGCCTCGATGTCGCTGCCCTTGGTGGCGCGCGCCGAGTTGATGTCGATCGAGACCAGGGCTTCGGTGTAGTCGATGACGATGCTGCCGCCGGAGGGCAATTGCACCTTGTGGGCATACGCCGATTCGATCTGGCTCTCGATCTGGAAGCGGGTGAACAGCGCGATGTCGTCGGTATAGCGCTTCAGCCGCCGCTGGACATCGGCCGGCATGAACCGCTGCATATACTCCTGCGCCTTCTCAAATGCGGCCGCGTCGTCGACCAGCACCTCGCCGATGTCGTCGGAGAGATAGTCGCGCAGGGCGCGCGTGACCGCGTCACTTTCCCGGTAGACGAGGAACGGCGCGCTGCGGCCTTCGGCCGCCGACGCGATCTGGTCCCACTGTGTTTTGAGGTTGTCGAGGTCCCATTGCAGCTCCTCGACACTGCGCCCCACGCCGGCGGTGCGCACGATCGAGCCCATGCCCTCCGGAATGCGCAGCTGGCTCATGACCTCGCGCATCTGGTCACGATCCTCGCCCTCGATGCGGCGCGAGACGCCGCCGGCGCGCGGATTGTTCGGCATCAGCACGAGGAAGCGGCCGGCGAGGCTGATGAAGGTGGTGAGCGCGGCCCCCTTGTTGCCGCGCTCCTCCTTTTCGACCTGAACCAGCAGTTCCTGGCCCTCGGAGAGCAGTTCTCGAATATTCATCCGCCCGCCCTGGGGGCTGTGGCGGAAATAGTCGCGGGTGACTTCCTTCAAGGGCAGGAAGCCGTGGCGAGTGGCTCCGTAGTCGACGAAGCAGGCCTCCAGGGATGGTTCGATACGAGAGATGCGACCCTTGTAGACGTTCGCTTTCTTCTGTTCTCGGGAAGGAATTTCGATACTTAGGTCAAAGAGCTTCTGTCCATCGACCAGAGCGACCCGCAGCTCCTCTTCCTGAGTCGCATTGACGAGCATTCTTTTCATGTGCCCCTACTGTTGTACGGTGAGGGGCCGGCAAGCGCACGGGAGGCCGCGGCGCAAACGCACCGCAGCAGCGAAGATTTCTGGGACTCGGCGCGTCAGCGCGAGCCTCGATGATCACGATGCACACCACGACATGGGCGGGTGCCGGAAATCCTTCGATGGTCTCAACCGGAGGCGCTGCCCGCGGAACCCGTTGCGGGGTTCTACGCCGGCAGCGATCTTGTCGGCCCAATACGATGGCCTCTACTTAGGAGGTCCAACTAACATGCGGCGCCTGGCGCCGCGAACCATTGGCGCGTCCACTTTCGGACGGCCGGCAGAGTATACTGCAACGATTGCTGTAGAAACAGTATCTTAGGGCGGAAGACGGCCGTGGAAGAGGAGAAGGGGACCGAAGCGCGGACCGGGGTGCGGTACGTCGACGTGGCAAAGGACGAGGCTGGGCTCAGGCTCGATAAATTCCTCGGCGAGCAGCTTCCCGGAGTACCGCGGGCGCGGCTGTTCCGGATCATCCGCAAGGGCGAGGTGCGGCTCAACGGCGGTCGCGTCACGCCCGAGACCCGACTTTCCGCCGGCGACCGGGTGCGCATCCCGCCGGTCCGCATCGTGGCCGAGCCGCAGACCCCGGGCCCGTCCGCCAGCGTGATCGAGACCGTTCGGCAGGCCATCATTTACGAGGACGCCCGGCTACTGGCTCTGGACAAGCCCGCCGGTCTCGCCGTCCATGGCGGCAGCGGAGTGCGATTCGGGGTCATCGAGGCCCTGCGGGCGCTGCGTCCCGCCGAGACGCTCGAGCTCGTTCATCGACTCGATCGGGATACCAGTGGATGCCTGCTTGTGGCACGCACGCCGGCAGCGTTGCGCGACGCGCATGCGGTACTGCGCGAGGGGCGCAGCGAGAAGCGTTATCTGGCGCTGCTGGCCGGTCGCTGGACGCTGGGCCAGAAGCGCATCGACGTGCCACTGCGCACCGATACCCGGGTGGGCGGTGAGCGTACCGTGCGGGTCGATGCGGGTGGCAAGCCGTCGGTGAGCGATTTCCGGCCTTTACAGGTGTTCGGTACGCGCTCGCGCGGCGGGCCCATCGTGAGCCTGCTCGAGGTGACGCTGCATACGGGCCGGACTCATCAGATCCGCGTGCACGCCGCCTACGCGGGCCATCCTGTGGCGGGGGACGATAAGTACGGTGATGCGGCCTGCAATGCGGCGCTGCGCGCCCGAGGACTGCAGCGGATGTTTCTCCATGCGCACAGCATCGGCTTCGAGTGGCCCGGTGGGGTGCCCTTCAGCGCCAGCGCGCCGCTGCCACCGGATCTCGCCGCGGTCCTGGAGCGGCTCGCGCCTTAGGGCACGCGGCAGCCGGCGCGCCGCAGGGCCTCGGCCAGCCAGATCAGCGGCAGACCGATGAGCGCGGTCGGATCGATGCTCTCGATGCGCTCGAACAGGGCGATGCCGAGACCCTCGGCCTGAAAGCCCCCCGCGCAGTCAAACGGTCGCTCGACCTCGACATAGCGCTCGATCTCCTGCGTCTCGAGGCGCCGGAACACCACCGTTGTGGTATCCAGATGCATCAGCCGGATCGCGCCCCGACCGGCGAGCACGGCGCAGCCGGTGTGAAAGCGCACGCGAGCACCGCTGACACTGCGCAGCTGCTCGCGGCAGCGGGCCGCGTCGAGCGGCTTGTGCAGCACGCGCTGGTCATCGGCAGCGACCTGGTCGCTGCCGATGACCACGGCGTCGGGGTGGGATTGGGCGACCGCCTGAGCCTTCTCGAGCGAGAGCCGCGCGGCGCGATCGGCCGGCAGCTCGCCGGCCCGGGAGTCCTCGCGGACTTTGGGCGCCACGGTGCAGAAGGGCACGTGCAGCCGCTCGAGCAGCGCTCGGCGGTAAGACGAAGTGGAGGCGAGAATGACCTCAGGCATGCGCACACGGAGTGGGATGCAAATCAGCTCCCGGAAACAAGGACTTAATGACCCATCGGACTTTGACTTGCCCGAGTCGGATACCTATTATACGCGCCCCATGCCGCCGCCCTGGTCCAAGCCGCTCGATATCGAGCGGGTTTCCCGCGGGGAGGCCGCGTTCGAGTTCGACATCGCGCTCGAGGATCTGGCGCGTGTGGCGGCCCGGGCCGATCAGCTCGGCGGTAATGTGTCCGGCATTGTGCGTTTCGGGCGTCACCATGACACTGCGACCGCGCAGGTGGTGATGCATGGAACGGCAGTCATGCGCTGTCAGAAGTGCATGCAACCGATGTCGCTGTCCGTCAGCAGTTCGGCGCGCATGGCGTTGCTCCAGGACGCCGGCGGTGCGGGCGCCGTGCCCGAACCGTTCGAGCCGGTGCTCGCCGCGGCAGGTTGTATCAGTGTCGGCGAGCTGGTCGAGGAGGAGTTGTTGTTGAGCTTGCCGATCGTGCCGCTGCACGGCGCCGATACCCCGTGCGGGCTCGCCCCGTGCGCAGGCGCGGACGAGGACGAGACGCCGGCGGAGGCGGTCACGCAGCGACCGTTTGCCGCGCTGGGCAAGCTGTTGAGTCAAAAGTGAGTTTCCGCGCCTCGTGCGCATGAGGACATTATGGCCGTTCAGAAAAGCCGCAAGACCCCTTCCAAGCGCGGCATGCACCGCTCCCACGACGGACTTGCCATGCCGGCGCTCTCGACCGATCCGCAGTCGGGCGAGACTCACCTGCGTCATCGCATCACTCCGGATGGGTTCTATCGCGGACGCCGCGTCCTCGAGAAGCCCGCCGAGTCCGATCAGGAATAAGCGGGCACGTGCCCGTGTTGCCGATCGCCATCGATGTGATGAGCGGCGATCGCCAGCCGCGTGAATACATTGGGGGCGTTCTGGAGGCGCTCGCCGAGCAGACGGAGCTGCGCGTGCTGCTGGTGGGCGAGAGCGCCCTGATCGAGGCGGCGCTCGAGGCGCTGCCCGTGCCGGTGCGCGCGCGGATCGAGATCGTGCCGGCCACGGAAGTGGTCGGTATGGGCGAGCACCCGCGCGAGGCGGTGCGGCACAAGAAGGACTCCTCGATGCGCGTGGCGGTCGAGCTCGTCAAGAGCGGCCGAGCCGCCGCGTGCGTCAGCGCCGGTAACACCGGCGCGCTGACGGCGATCTCGCACTTCGTGCTGAAGACACTGCCGGTGGTGGAGCGCGCCGCGATCATCTCCGCGATCCCCGCCGCGCATGGCCATACCCACATGCTCGATCTCGGCGCGAACACCAAGGCGACGCCCGAACAGTTGCGCCAATTCGCCGCCATGGGCGCGATCATCGCGCGGGACCTGTACGGCGTGGTGGGTCCGCGCATCGGGCTGCTGAACATCGGCGAGGAGGACATCAAGGGGCACGAAGTCGTACAGGCCGCGCACGGGCTGCTGCTCGCGAGTGGCTTGAACTACCTGGGCTTCGTCGAGGGCGACGACATCTTTTCCGGCGACGTGGATGTGGTCGTCACCGATGGATTTACCGGCAATGTGGCCTTGAAGACCATGGAGGGGGCCGCCACGCTGATTGCCAGCCGGATGCGTGAGGAATTTCACGCGACCTGGCGCTCGCGGCTGGCGGGTCTGGTAGCCCGCGGGGTGCTGTCGCGCGTGGCTGCGCGCCTCGATCCACGGCGCTACAACGGCGCCTGCATGGTCGGTTTGACCGGGATCGTGGTAAAAAGTCACGGGGGCGCCGACGGAATGGCTTTCTCTAGGGCCGTCCTGACCGCCGCGCGGGCCGCGCGTCACGGGTTGACGGCGCACATTGCCCAGGCGCTGGCTGGGTCGCAATCGACCGGGAGCTTCACGTCTTGAGGTACTCGCGCATCGCTGCAACGGGTTCCTACCTGCCCGAGAAGGTGCTGACCAATTTCGATCTCGAGAAGATGCTGGACACCAGCGATCAATGGATTCGAGAGCGCACCGGCATCGAGCGGCGGCATATCGCCGCGGACGAGCAGACCACTGTCGACCTGGCCGAGCACGCCGTGCGCGCCGCGCTCGATGCCGCCGGCTGCAAGCCCGAGGACGTGGACCTCATCGTTTTCGGCACGACCACGCCGAACTTGCTCTTTCCCAACTGCGGTGTGCTGCTGCAGGCGCGGCTGGGCTGCCGCGGCGTACCGGCCTTCAGTGTCGAGACGGCCTGCAGCGGCTTCATGTACGCGCTGTCGATCGCCGACAAATTCGTGCGCGCGGGCGAAGCGAAGCGCGCCGTGGCGATCGGCGCCGAGACGCTCTCGCGCATCACCGACTGGACCGATCGCTCCACCGCGGTGCTGTTTGCCGACGGCGCGGGCGCGGTGTTGCTCGAGCCGGCCGAGGAGCCCGGCATTCTCTCGACCCATCTGCATGCCGACGGCGAGTACTGGAATCTGCTCTACAGCGGCGGCGGCACGGACCTCTCCAAGCCCCGTCGGGTGATCACCATGGCGGGCAACGATGTCTTCAAGATCGCGGTGAACACGCTCAGCAAGTCGATCGAGGAGGCGCTCGCGGCCAATGGGCTCGCGCTCGCGGCGCTCGACTGGCTGGTGCCTCATCAGGCGAATCTGCGCATCATCCACGCGACCGCGCGCAGGCTCGATCTGCCGATGGAGCGGGTGATCACGACCGTTCAGGATCACGGCAACACCTCGGCCGCCTCCGTGCCGCTGGCGCTGGATTTCGGGGTGCGCTCGGGCAAGATCCGCCGTGGCGACCTGATCCTGCTGGAGGCCTTCGGCGGCGGATTCACCTGGGGGTCGGCGCTGATCCGTTATTGAACGGCGCTCCCGGCGCGGCTCGGCGGCGGGCATGCGCCCGTGCCTAAACAGGTTCAACGCTGACTTCCTGCTTCGTCGAGGCCGGTTTCGGCTTTGTCTTGCGACGAAGGCCAGAGCCTTCCTCTTCACAGGTGGGTTTTGGTCATGTGCGTAGTAACACCCGGGGTAAAAAAAACGCCGCGCACTGCGCGGCGTTTTTGTCGTAGGAGCGGAGGCTCTTACTTGGAGATCGAGCGCTTGAACATGCGGTCGATCTTCTCGTTGGTGGCGTCGATGGCCGCCTTGTTCGACTGCGCCAGCGAGAGCGCCTCATTGGCGGTGCTCTGGGCGGCGGCGGACTTCTGGTCAGCGGCGTTTCGAGCAGCCTGAGCCTCTCTCTGGGCCTTGGCGGCCGCGCTCTGGTTCGCTGCGGACTGCGTCTGCAGCTGGGCAACCTGAGATTTCAGATTGGCGACATCGGTTTTGATGGGAGTCAGGTTCTGGCAGCCGGCGAGACCGACTACAAGCGCCGCGGCCGCAGCCACCTTCATTACGCTCGCGTACTTCATAAGGTCCCCTTAGGGTTGTTCATTGAGGAAGTCTTGAAAAAACTGCAAACGAACCGAGGTGGAGCTTCCCCCACGACTCGAGCTTGTAAGTCCAACAAATTTGTCCGGGGAATGCAACCCTGTTTGCGCTGTTTTTATTGGATTTTGGGGCTGAGCGCAAGGGGTTTGGATCGCAGATGAATGCAAGCTGAATGAATGGGCGAAAGCCGCCTGGGGATGACCGAGAGGATGGAATGAATCGGTGCGCCGGAGCGCGGCTCGAGGCCTCGGGTTCCACGGGGTCGCCGGTGGACGACAGGGTGTGTGCAGGCGGGGATTGGGCCGGCCGTGGTGCGCAGGGGCTTGTCAGCCGCATTTTTATGGATATAATTACAGCATTGTATAAACGAACAGACTCGCCATGTCCGACCTCACGCCCCGTCAAATGCAGGTTCTGCGCCTCATCCAGCGCTTCATCACGCACGAGGGCATGCCGCCCACGCGGGCCGAGATCGCCCGCGAGCTGGGTTTCCGCTCGCCCAATGCGGCCGAGGATCATCTGCGCGCCCTGGCCCGCAAGGGGGTCATCGCACTGGTGCCGGGCGCTTCGCGCGGTATCCAGCTCAAGGACACCATTCGTGAGCAGATGGGATTGCCGCTGATCGGGCGGGTCGCCGCCGGGCGCCCGATCTTTTCCGAAGAGAACATCGAGGCGCGTCTGGACATCGATCCGGGGGTGTTCCAGCCCAGGCCGCATTACCTGCTCAAGGTCACCGGCATGAGCATGAAGGGCGCCGGCATCCTCGATGGCGACCTGGTCGCCGTGCATCGCACCGCGGATGTGCGCAGCCGGCAGATCGTCGTGGCGCGCCTCGAGAACGAGGTCACCGTGAAGCGGTACCGACAGGAAGGCTCGGTCGTCTGGCTGCTGCCGGAAAACAGCGATTTCGAGCCCATCCGGGTCGACCTTAAGGCGCAGTCGCTGCTCATCGAGGGCATCGTGGTCGGGGTGCTGCGCCGGGGCAAGTCGCATGGGCTGATGTAATTGTCGTGATGGGAACCCACGCTCATGTCGGCCGATCCGCCGGGTTGTGGCGCAATGCCGTCGGACCCGCCTCACGAACGAGCGTCGCGGCTCGAAGGTCTGTTGACGCATCCTCTGCTCTGGCGCGCCGGGCACGCGGCCCGGCAACCGGTGTGGTCGAGTGGATTTTCCCGCCTCGATGAGGGGCTGCCCGGCGGAGGATGGCCGCGGAGCGGTCTGATCGAGGTTCTGCCGGCCCGCTTCGGGGTGGGCGAACTCAAACTGTTGTTGCCGGCGCTGGCCGCGCTCACCACCGGACCCGAGGCGCGCTGGAGCGCATGGGTGGCTCCACCGCTTTCGCCGTTTACGCCGGCGCTGGCCGCCGCTGGCGTCGAGCTGTCGCGGCTGCTGATCGTGCGTGCGCAAGGCCGCGAATGCCTGTGGGCTTTCGAGCAGGCGCTCGGCTCGGGTGCCTGCGACAGCGTGCTCGCCTGGGCGCGGCATGCGCTGCCGCGTCAGATCCGCCGCCTGCATCTGGCCGCACAGCGCGGCAGCGCCCTCGGGGTGTTGTTTCGGCCGCGCGCGTCGGCCCGTGAGGCTTCTGCGGCGATGCTGCGGGTGGCCGTGGAGCCGCTCGAGCGCGGGGTGCGGGTCACGCTGCTCAAAAGCCGTGGCGGCGCGCGTGGCTCCCTCGATCTAACCTGGGATGCGGCGTCCACCGGGGCTGGAGGGAGTCCATGAGCGCGCGCCGAACCATCGATCTGTTTGCGCGCGGCGATGCGTGCCCGAGCGCCCGGCGGGGACAGGTCTTGGAGATCCGCGGCCACGAGGCCGCAAGGGGGGCCGGGGACCGATCGCCGAGGCCCACAGTCCCGCAGCCGCAGGTCGCGCGGCGAGACGAGGTTCTGGCGCCGGCCGGTGGCGCGTCTGGAGCTCCGGCGACAGAGCTGTGGGTGGGCGTGCACCTCGGCGAAGCGGCCGCGCAGTGCGCACCGCAGGGGCTGCAGCGTCTGGCCCTGCGCGCACTGCGCTTCACACCCCGCGTCAGCCTGGCGCCACCCGACGGGCTGCTGCTCGAGGTGCGTGCCAGTCTGCACCTGTTCGGCGGGGTGGAGGGTTTGCGGCGCGCGCTGAGACGCGAGTGCGCCGATCTGGCGCTCGCCGGCAGCCTGGCGTTC
>JAJZZR010000357.1 GCA_021797465.1 Pseudomonadota bacterium
CTGGCGCGAACGCCGGCGCGCCGCCAGCCGTGCGCGCCGCGCGGCGTCGACGGCCCGCTCGCGGCGGATTGCGGCAAGCGCCGCCCGGGCCGCTCCCGCGGACTGCTCGGTGGCGCGCAGCTGGCGAGTGAGGCGGCTCTGCTCGATGCGCGACTGATCGACCTGGCGGACAATACGCGCGATCTGAGCCTGAACGGCCTGCAACTGCGCCTGGGCCCGGCGTGCCGCCAGTTGGGGTGCGACACGGCCCCTGGCGGGCACAGTCGCGAGCAGCGCGAACGCGAGCATAAGGACCCACGACCGGGGGAACGGAGCACGGAGCCGAAGAGACATGCCGGATTGCATTGGGGCGCTATAATGCGCGACCTTTTGGCGCCCGATATGATCTTCTTTTCTATTCATTTCCACTGGCATTGCCGTGTTTACCGACAATCTCGCCCACTATAGCGATCTGCATCCTCTGCTGGTTTGGGGAACCGCCGCGGTGGCGGTCGTCGCGATCGTGGTGGAGATCCGGGCGCGATCCGAGAACTTCGCCTCCGTGTCGCCGCAAGAGGCCATCCAGCTGATGAATCGCGGCGCGCTGGCCATCGATCTGCGGTCGGCGGGCGAATTCGCGGACGGACACGTGCCGGGGGCACGCCGCATGGATGGGGAACAGGTTCTCAAGGCCGGAGAGCTGCTGAAGAAGCACCAGGGTAAATCGCTGATCGTGTGCTGCAATACCGGCTCGCTGGCCGCGGCCGCGGTGCGCCAGCTGCGCGAGCAGGGTTTCGCGCAGGCGGTGACCCTGCGCGGCGGGCTGTCCGCGTGGCGCGCCGAGCACCTGCCAGTGGAGAAACAGGCGGGCAGCGGCACATGAGCGGGCCTCAGGTCCTCCTGTACGCCACGAGCTGGTGCCCCTACTGTGAGCGCGCGCGGCGCCTGCTGCGGGAAAAAGGCGCCGAAGTGCGGGAAATCGACGTAGATGCGTCGCCGGAAGCGCGCGCCGAAATGATTGCGCGCAGCAGGCGGCATACCGTACCGCAGATTTTCGTCGGCGAGCGGCATATCGGCGGTTGTGACGATCTCTATGCGCTCGATGCCCGTGGCGGCCTCGAGACACTTCTGAACAGCGGAGTTTGAACCATGGCGAATGAAGCCGCCGGCATGGCGCCGGCACCCGAAGCGACCACCGGCCCGATCCTTCACCTGCAGCACGTCTACCTCAAGGACTGCTCCTACGAAGCCCCGGATGGGCCGCGCGGCGAGGGTAACTGGAACCCGCAGATCAATCTGGACCTGCAGACCGGCGTGACGGAGCTTTCGCCGGAGATCCAGGAAGTGGTGCTGACCGTGACCGTATCGGCCAAGCAGGGCGAGAAGACGGCCTTCCTGGTCGAGGTCAAACAGGCCGGCGTGTTTTTGCTGCGCAACCTGTCGGAAGAGGACACCAAGCGTGCGTTCGGCGCAATCTGCCCGAGCGTGCTGTTCCCGTATGCCCGGGCTCAGGTCTCTCACCTGATCACTCAGGGGGGCTTCCCGCAGCTGCTGCTGCCGCCGGTGAACTTCGACGCGCTGTTCGCCGCGAACGCGAATCAGAATTCGCAGGACGCACCGGCCAGCCCTCAGCCGAATTGACGGACACCGCGGCTGCGCCGACCGTGAGCGCCCCTTCCGCGAGCGGCCCGCCGGTTGCCGTGCTCGGGGCGGGCTCGTGGGGAACAGCGCTCGCGATTCAGTTCGCGCGCTGCGCCCGGCCGACCCGCCTTTGGGGCCGCAATCCGGCGCGGCTTGCGGACATGGCCCGGCAGCGGCGCAACGAGCGCTACCTGCCGTCGGCCACCTTCCCCGAGGCATTGCAGATCGAGCCTGATCTTGCCGCGGCGGTGGCTGGCGCCCGTGATCTGCTGATCGCCGTACCGAGCCACGCCTTCCGTGATCTCTTGACACGGGTGCTCCCGCTGCTCGGGCGGGATACGAAACTGGCCTGGGCCACCAAGGGGTTCGAGCTCCCCTCGGGCCTGCTGCCGCATCAAGTCGCCCGCGAAGTGCTCGAGCCCGGCCGCTCCGTAGCGGTTCTGTCGGGGCCGACGTTCGCGCGCGAGGTCGGCGGCGGCCTGCCGACCGCGATGACCATCGCCTCCGCGGACCGCGCCTTCGCCGCTTCGTTGGCGAAAGACCTGTCGTCGGAGAACTTCCGGGCCTACACCTCGAGCGACATTGTGGGCGTAGAGGTCGGCGGCGCCGTCAAGAATGTGCTGGCAATCGGCGCAGGGCTCTCGGACGGACTGGGCCTGGGCGCCAACACACGGGTCGCCCTGATCACGCGGGGGTTGGCTGAAATGATGCGGCTCGGCGTCGCGCTCGGCGCGCGGCGCGAGACCTTCATGGGCTTGGCCGGGCTCGGTGACCTGGTGCTCACCTGCACCGACGATCAGTCGCGCAACCGCCAGCTGGGACTGCAGATTGCGGCCGGCCGCACGCCGCGGGAGGCGCTCGCGGCCATCGGTCAGGTGGTGGAAGGCCACCCGGCGGCGCGGGCGCTGCACGACGTCGCCGCCCGGCACGGCGTGGAGATGCCGCTCAGCGAGAGCGTGTATCGCGTGCTCTACGAGGGCGTCACGCCTCGCGAGGCCGTCCGGGAGCTGATGACCCGTCCCATTAAGTCCGAGCTGGAGTAAACGGCCGACGCCGAAGTCAGCCGTGATGCCACAGGGCACGCGCCGCCCCGAACACGGCGCCAAGCACCAGCAGCAAGGTAGGGCCACCGGACAGCGCAAAGCCGAGGCTGCGAGTCTTCGGATCCTTCACGTAGGAAAAGAAGTACACCAGCCGGCCGATCAAATAGAGAATGCCGAGGCCCGCAGCGACCGCCGGGCTCAGATCGCGGCCGAAGATCCACATCGCCGGCACCCACATGACCAGAAGCTCGAGCGTGTTCATCTGAACCCGATAGTAACGCTCGAACATCTCGTGGCCGCTCGTTGCCGGCGCGACGATACCGTAGCGGCCGCGCGCCCGGCCGACGGCGGCACCGAAGACGAAGAATTCCAGCAGCGCCAAAGCCATCACCAGGTATACCAGCGCCATGCGGGCCTCCGAATTCGCCAGGATCAATATGGGGCATCGGTCCGCTCGTGAGCGGAGCGCTATTGTGCCGGTTTCCGGCCTTTCGTGCGTCCCTTCGAGCACGGGTCTGGATCTGCACGCCAGGAGCGTCGATGGCACAATGGCGGCCATGGAAAAGACTCGGGGATATGCTCATCGGCTGGATCTGCGCACCGGTGTGGCCCCCGTCTGGACGGCGCTCACCGATCCGCGGCTGCTCACCCAGTGGTGCTCGCCGGATGCCGCCATCAGCGCCCGGCCCGGCGGCCTGTTCCGCGCATGCATCGACCGGATGACCGAGCTGGAGGCCTGCATCGACGTGTTCGAGCCGGGCAAGCGGCTGCGGCTGATCTACCTGCCGTCGGCCGCCCTACCGCCGGCCGATAGCGCGCTGGTCGATGATTTCATCCTCGAGCCGGCCCGTTCGGGAACGATCCTGCGGTTGCTCGGCTCGGGCGTGCCGGGCGAATCGGCATGGGACCTCCCTTATCTGCGGCACCGCAACGGCTGGCAGGCCGCACTGGTGCGGCTCAGAGCATTGCTCGATTCTGCGAGCGCTGTGGAGGAACCTTGACGGCATTCGTACTGCGCGCCCTGGTCAGTGCGCTCGGTCTGTGGGCGGCCACGCGCTGGGTTCCGGGCATCCGCATCGACAATGCGGGAACACTGATACTGGCCGGCCTTCTGCTCGGCATCGTCAACGCGATCGTCCGGCCCGTCGTCATTCTGCTGACACTGCCGTTGACGGTGCTGACGCTGGGTATATTCCTGCTGGTGATCAATACCGCCATGCTGGCGCTGGTGGCCTGGATGCTGCCCGGTTTTCACCTCACCGGCGGGTTTTGGACAGCCTTCCAGGCGGCGCTCATCGTCTGGGTGGCTGGCTGGCTCGGCTCCTGGCTGATCGGGCCGAAGGGCCGGATCGAGATTCACATCCATCGACCCTGAGACCGTGGCCCCGCGCGAGCGGTGCGATAATGCCGAGTCCACCCGGCCTTGGGCTTGATCCATGAAGACGCAATGATCCCCGAATCGACCGCGCCCCCCGAATCGCTCAGCCTGAAGTTCTGCGGCCTGCACTTCGCCTCGCCCATCGTCCTGCTTTCCGGCTGCGTCGGGTTCGGCGAGGAGTACACGCGTATCGAGGGCTTCTCCAACCGCGATGCCGGGGCGGTGGTGCTCAAAGGCACGACTCTGGCGCCGCGGCTCGGCAACCCGGCCCATCGCGTGTATGAGACGCCGGCTGGCCTGCTCAACGCGATCGGTCTGCAGAACCCCGGCACGGAGCAGGTGATCACGCGCATTCTTCCGGAGCTGGACTTCGGCGAGACACGCTTCATCGCCAACGTGTCCGGCTCGACGGTCGAGGAATACGCCGAGGTCACCCGGTTGTTCGATCAGTCCCCGCTCGACGCGATCGAGATCAACATTTCTTGTCCCAACGTCAAGGAAGGCGGCGTCGCCTTCGGCAATTATCCCGACATGTCGGCGCAGGTGGTGGAAGCGTGCCGGCGTGTCACCGGCAAGCCGCTCATCACCAAGCTTTCGCCGAACCAGACGGACATCCGCGAGAATGCCCGCCGCTGCATCGAAGCGGGCACGGATGCGCTGGCAGTGATCAACACCGTGATGGGCATGGCCATCGATGCGCACAGCCGCCGCCCGGTGATCGGCAACATTCAGGGGGGGCTCTCGGGGCCGGCGATCAAGCCGATCGCGCTGCTGAAGGTGCACCAGGTCTACGACGTGGCGCGCAAGCACCGCATTCCCATCATCGGTCAAGGCGGCATCACGACGGCCACCGATGCGATCGAGTTCCTGGTCGCGGGCGCGAGCGCCGTCGGGGTCGGCACCGCGCTCTTTTATGACCCGATGGTCTGCAAGCGCATCAATGCCGGCATCGCCGAGTATCTTGGCGAGCACGGCTTTGCCGCCGTCGCGGAGCTCACCGGCACGCTGCGCGTGTGACGCCGGCTCGCCGCGCCGTGAATCGCGGCCGCTGGGGGCTCAGGACTCGTCCACGTCCGAAGCGCCGCCCTTGTCGCCCGGCATCTCCAGCGACAGCTCCTTCAGCTTGCGCGTCAGGGTGTTGCGGCCCCAGCCGAGAAGCTTCGCGGCTTCCTGGCGATGCCCCTGCGTCTGCTTCAGGGCGGCGCGGATCAGGGTGCGCTCGAATTCCGGCAGCGCCAGATCGAGCAGCGCGCCCTGGCTGCTTACAGCCGCCCGTTCGGCCCAGGCGGCCAGGGTACGCTGCCATTCGCTCGGCGGGATCGCCGCGCCGGCGACGATCTCCTGCGGCAGGTCTTCCACCCGGATCTCGCTGCCGGGCGCAAGCACCGAGAGGCGGCGGCAGAGATTGACGAGTTCGCGCACATTGCCCGGCCAACCGTAGGCCGCGAGCGCTCGCTCCGCCTGCGGCGCGAGCGCCTTCACTTCGACATCCAGCTCGCGCGCCGCGGCCCGCAGATAGTGACGCAGCAGCAGCGGAATATCCTCGGCCCGCTCGCGCAGTGGCGGCAGCGGCAGACGGATGACGTTCAGGCGGTGATACAGATCCTCCCGAAACAGGCCCTGAGCGACCCGCGCCTGCAGGTCCTGGTGGGTGGCGGCGATGACGCGCACGTCGACCCGGATCGGCGTCTGACCGCCGACACGGTAGAACTCACCCTCGGCAAGCACCCGCAGCAGACGGGTTTGCAGCGGCGTCGACATGTCGCCGATCTCGTCGAGGAACAGCGTGCCGCCGTCGGCCTGCTCGAAACGCCCGTGGCGCCGGGCGTCCGCGCCGGTGAATGCGCCACGCTCATGCCCGAACAGCTCGGACTCCAGCAACTCACCGGGGATCGCCGCGGTATTGAGGGCGACAAAGGGTTTGCCGGCCCGCGGGCTGTGCTCGTGCAGTGCCCGCGCGACCAGTTCCTTGCCTGTACCGGACTCCCCGGTGATCAGCACGGTCACGCTCGAGCGCGACAGTCGGCCGATGCCGCGGAACACCTGTTGCATGGCCGGCGCGGTCCCGAGCAACTCGGGAATGGGTGCGTCCGCGGCGCCGGGGGCCGCCACCGGCGGATGGACGCGGGCCGCGCGACGGACCAGCGCCACAGCCTGATCGATGTCGAAAGGTTTCGGCAGGTACTCGAACGCGCCACCCTCGTAGGCGGACACGGCGCTGCCGAGGTCCGAATGCGCCGTCATGACGATCACCGGCAGCTGCGGGCGCGTGTCATGCACCCGCCGCAGCAGATCGAGCCCGGAGCGGCCAGGCATGCGGATATCGGTCATCAGCACATCGGGAACATCGCGGCGCAGCGCATCGAGCGCCGGCTCGGCGGAGTCGAAGGCCCGCGGCGCAAGGCCGCCGTTGCGCAACGCGCGCTCGAGGACCCAACGGATCGACGCATCGTCGTCGATGATCCACACCCGCAGCGACTCGTTCATGGATCTTCTCCGAGGGGAAGCAACAACGTGAATACGGTTCGGCCGGGCTCGCTGTCGAATTCGATCAGACCGCCGTTGCGGCTGACCAACTCCTGGGCCACCGCGAGACCCAGACCGGTGCCCTCCGCCCGGCCGGTGACCAGGGGATAGAAGAGACTGGTTCGCAGCGCGGGCGGCACGCCCGGGCCGTCGTCCTGCACCTGTACGCTGGCCACGAGCCGGTGCCGGACGGCGCCGATGATGACATTCGAGCAGGCCCGCGTGCGCAAGACGATCCGGCCACGGCCGGCCAGCGCCTGCAACGCATTGCGTCCTACATTGAGCAGCGCCTGGATCATCTGGTTGCGGTCGAGCATCGCCGCCGGCAGGCTGGGATCGTAGTCGCGCTCGATGAGCACTTCGGCGGACGCCTCGGCGCGCAACAGCCTGAAGACGTGCTCGCAGATTTCGTGGACATTGAGTGTCGATTTCTCGGGTGCCCGGGCGGGCCCGGCGATCGAATCAACGAGTGCCGCCAGGCGGTCGGCCTCGCCGATGATGACGCGCGTGTATTCCTTCAGCTCCATGCCCGGCAGCTCGCGCTCGAGCAGCTGGGCGGCGCCGCGCAGGCCGCCGAGGGGATTCTTGATCTCATGGGCCAGCTGACGAATCATCAGGCGGCTGCCGTCGAGGCGCGCAATCAGGTCGTTCTCGCGTGTGATGCGCTGGCGTTGGGTGGCATCGGCCAGCTCGAGCAGCAGGTGATCACCGGTGATCTGGCCTTCGATCGGCGTGACGGTGACATCGATGGTGCGCGTCTCGCGCGGCATTGCGGCCGGCCGGACGTTCAGCTCATGGTCGGCGATCCCTTCGCCGCTGTCGCGGGCGCGGCAAAGCAGGGCTCGCAGTCCGTTGGCCTCGTGCACGACGTCGGTGAACGGCCGGCCGCGCACCTGATTCAGGCTGAAGGCCAGCAGATCCTGGGCGGCCACATTCGCGTAGATGGCGCAGAACTGCGCATCGAGCACGATGATGCCGGTCGAAAGCGAATCGAACAGTCCGGCGGGCTCGAAGTGTCCCAGCGCGGAGGGCGAGCCGGCCTCATGGAACACGGCGCGCTCCTGGCCGCCCGGGCCGCGAGCCCGGCGCGCCGCCGCTCAGTGCGGGTGGACGGGGTTGTGCGGGTTCTGAATCGACGGCTGATGCACGTAGAACGTGACCGTCGAGGTCTCGCACGCGATCTGGCCGAAGCCGTTCAACACCACCGCCGAGACGGTGTGCTTGCCCCGGTTGACCGCGAAAGAGAAGGACGGTCCGTTGCCCGGCATGCGGCGACCGTCGAAATACAGCTCCATCTTGTTGCCCGGGAACAGAGCGGGGTCGGTTCGCACCACGACCGTGGTGTGGTAGACGTTCATCAGCATCTGCCGCTCGCGCGGGTACGCGATCGCGCAACTTCGGTACCGGTGCGCCGGCATCGCGTTGGCAGGAGGTGCGGGTCGCCGGCTCAGATCGGTGGGCAGCGGCGGAGGCGGAGCATACGTCTGGGCCCCTTCGATCGTCAGCTTGATGGCGTTCGGGTGTGGGTGATCGCTGTAGTGAATGACGCCGTGAGGTCCCACCCACTTGTAAACCGTTGAATTTCCGTCGTTGCCGGCCCAGGCCATCGCGAGTCCGAAACTCAGCGCAACAGCCACGGCTGCCCGAGGGATCAAGCGGAGTGCGCTCATGGATCCGGAGGATATCGCCTCGAGCGGCCGCGCACAAAAGATTGGCCTCATTTCGTGCGGCGGCGCACAGCCGCCGCCTGCGAGCGCCCAGCCCCCCCCCGAGGACCGGGGGGGCCTGGGCGCCGGATGCGCAGAGATCGATCACGCGTCGATCAGCAACTGTAGTAAAGCTCCAGCTCCACCGGATGCGTGGCCATACGGTAGCGGGTCACTTCCTGCATCTTCAGGCCGATGTACGCGTCGATCACGTCATTGCTGAAGACACCGCCGCGGGTCAAGAACTCCCGGTCCTTGTCGAGGTGCTCGAGCGCCATGTCGAGCGAATGGCAGACCGTGGGAATGTGCTTCGCCTCCTCGGGCTCCAGATCGTAAAGGTCCTTGTCGGCCGGATCGCCTGGGTGGATCTTGTTCTGGATGCCGTCGAGGCCGGCCAGCATCATGGCCGTGAAGGCGAAGTACGGGTTGGCGCTAGAGTCCGGGAAGCGCACTTCGATGCGGCGGGCCTTCGGATTCGACACCCACGGAATACGAATCGAGGCCGACCGGTTGCGCGCCGAATAGGCCAGCATCACCGGCGCCTCGAAGCCCGGCACCAGGCGCTTGTAGCTGTTGGTCCCGGCGTTGGTGAACGCGTTCAGCGCCCGGGCATGTTTGATGATGCCGCCGATGTAGTACAGCGCCAGCTCCGACAAGCCACCGTATTTGTCGCCCGCGAACAGCGCCTTGCCGTCTTTCTGCAGGGACTGGTGCACGTGCATGCCGCTGCCGTTGTCGCCGACCAGGGGCTTGGGCATGAAGGTCGCCGTCTTCCCGTAGCGCTGCGCGACGTTAAGCACCGCGTACTTCAGCAGCTGGACCTGGTCGGCTTTGCGTACCAGCGAGCCGGCGCCGATACCGATCTCGGCCTGTCCGCCGGTGGCAACTTCGTGGTGATGAACCTCGACCTGCAAGCCGAGCTCTTCACAGGCCAGACACATGGCCGAGCGGATGTCCTGGAAGGCATCCACCGGAGGCACCGGGAAATAGCCGCCTTTGATGCCCGGGCGGTGTCCCGTGTTGCCCTCGGCGAACTCGGTGCCCGAACTCCAGGCGCCCTGAACCGAATCGATCGAATAGAAGCAGCCCCGCATCTCGTTGCCGAAGCGCACGCTGTCGAAGATGAAAAATTCGTTCTCGGGACCGAACGTGGCGTTGTCGGCGATGCCGGTCGACTTCAAATACGCTTCAGCGCGCTTGGCGAGCGAGCGCGGATCGCGCTCGTAGCCTTGCATGGTCGCCGGCTCGATCACGTCGCAACGGACGTCGACCGTGGTTTCCTCGAAGAACGGGTCGATCACCGCGGTGCCCGCGTCCGGCATGAGCACCATGTCCGACTCGTTGATGCCCTTCCAACCGGCGATCGATGAGCCGTCGAACATTTTCCCGTCGCGGAACAGGTCCTCATCGGCCAGCCGAGCCGGAATCGTTACATGCTGCTCTTTGCCGCGGGTGTCGGTGAATCGCAGATCCAGGAACTTGACGTCTTTTTCCTTGATCAGCTTCAGTACATCGCTCGGTGTCATATCGCCTCCGGAGGAATTTGGGGTTGCGCCCGCCACATCGGGACAGCCCGAGCTGCTTCGATCCGCTCGTCAACCGCCTGGCGCAGCACTTGGAGAGTGCAGGCAGCGTGCCAAGCGCTTCCTCCCAATAAATCAACGACTTGGCTTTTGCCGGCGACGCCCATTGCACCATGATAGTGCGCTCCGGAGCAAGAAGACGCTGAAATAGTGCGTTCACGCATGGCGGGCGGCCCCCCGATCTTGAAGGACCTCCCGCGCGCTCTGTTTTGGTGCGGCACCCTCCGCCGGAATGGCTTCGATATACTCCTGGGCCATTTTGCGCAACCTACGACCCAGGCATGAAGACTCCGGCCGCGCCCCGCACCTTTCAGGACCTGATTTTCGCCCTGCAGCGCTACTGGTCACAGCGCGGCTGCGTCGTATTGCAGCCGTATGACATGGAGGTCGGCGCCGGCACGTTCCATCCCGCAACCTTCCTGCGCTCGATCGGACCCGAGCCGTGGAGCGCCGCCTACGCCCAGCCCTCGCGCCGCCCGACCGACGGCCGTTATGGCGAGAACCCGTTCCGGCTGCAGCACTACTACCAGTTCCAGGTAGTCATCAAGCCCTCGCCGGAGGACCTCATCGATCAATACCTGGGGAGTCTGCGCGCCCTGGGGCTCGATCCGCTGGTGCACGACATCCGCTTCGTCGAGGACGACTGGGAATCGCCCAGCCTGGGGGCCTGGGGACTCGGCTGGGAAGTCTGGCTGAACGGCATGGAGATCACGCAGTTCACCTACTTCCAACAAGTCGGCGGCCTGGATTGCCGGCCGGTCACCGGCGAGATCACGTACGGGCTGGAGCGGCTGGCGATGTATCTGCAGGGCGTGCCGAGCCTGTATCAGATCCTGTGGACGGACGGACCGCTGGGGCCCGTGACCTACGGCGACGTGTTTCACCAGAACGAGGTCGAGCAGTCGCGCTACAACTTCGAGTATGCAGACGTGCCGACGCTGCGGCGGCATTTCGAGGATTACGAGCGGGACTGCCGCGCGCTGCTTGCGGCCGGCCTGGCGCTGCCGGCGTACGAGCAAGTTCTCAAGGCCTCGCACACGTTCAATCTCCTCGATGCACGCCGGGCGGTGTCCGTCACCGAGCGGCAGCGTTACATCCTGCGGGTGCGCGCG
>JAJZZR010000342.1 GCA_021797465.1 Pseudomonadota bacterium
GTGGACATCGCCATGGTGGGCAAGTACGTGCAGATCCGCGACTCGTACCTGTCGCTGCACGAAGCGCTGATGCACGGGGGGCTCAAGACCCGCACGCGCGTCAACATCCACTACATCGAGTCGACCGACATCGAGCAGCACGGTACGCATGCGCTGGCGGGTATGGACGCGATCCTGGTGCCCGGCGGGTTCGGCGAGCGCGGCATCGAGGGCAAGATCCTCTCGGTCCGCTATGCGCGCGAGCACGGGATTCCGTATCTGGGGATCTGCCTCGGCATGCAGGTTGCGATCGTGGAGTTCGGCCGGCACGTGCTCGGGCTGAGCGGAGCCAACAGCACGGAATTCAACCGCGCCTCCGCCCACCCGGTCATCGCGCTGATCAGTGAATGGCAGGACCAGGCCCATGGCATGCAGACCCGCGACGAGGCTTCGGCCAAGGGCGGGACCATGCGTCTCGGGGCCCAGGAAGTGCTGCTCGGGGCCGGCACGCGCGCGCGGGATCTGTACGGCAGGGACGTGATCCTCGAGCGCCACCGCCACCGCTACGAATTCAACAACAATTACCTGGAGCGCTATCGCGAAGCGGGGCTGCGCTTCAGTGGATTTTCGCGCGACGGTCTCGTGGAGGTCCTCGAGCTGGCGAACCATCCGTGGTTCATCGCCACGCAGTTTCATCCGGAGTTCACCTCCACGCCGCGCGACGGGCACCCGCTGTTCGCCGGCTTCATCCGCGCCGCGCGCGCGCAACGCACCGCGCATCTGCCGCAGGCCGCGCTCGCCTGAGCACCCATGCGGCTCGCGGGCGCGACAATCGGACTCGATCAACCGCTGCTGGTCATCGCCGGGCCGTGCGTCATCGAGAGCGAGACGCTGACTCAGGAGGTCGCGGGGCGCCTCGCGGCCCTCACCGGCGAGCTCGGCCTGCCGTTCGTGTTCAAGTGCTCCTTCGACAAGGCCAACCGCTCCTCGCGCAGCAGTTACCGCGGCCCCGGGCTCGAGCAGGGTCTGAAGGTGCTCGAGGGCGTGCGGCGCGCGTTCCGGGTGCCGGTGCTCACCGATGTGCACGAGGACACCCCGCTGCGGGAAGTCGCCGCGGTCGTCGACGTGCTGCAGACCCCGGCGTTTCTGTGCCGCCAGACCAATTTCATTCTGGCGGTGGCCGCGTGCGGCAAGCCCGTCAACATCAAGAAGGGCCAGTTCCTCTCCCCGTGGGAGATGCGTAACGTGGTCGACAAGGCCCGCTCCACCGGCAACGAGGCCATCATGGTCTGCGAGCGCGGGTTCTCCTTCGGCTACAACAACCTGGTCGCCGACATGCGCTCGCTGGCCGTGATGCGCGAGTGCGGCTGTCCGGTCATCTTCGACGCCACCCACTCGGTGCAGCTGCCGGGCGGACGTGGCGCGAGCTCGGGCGGACAGCGGGAATTCGTGCCGGTGCTGGCGCGCGCGGCGGTGGCCGCCGGCGTCGCCGGCGTGTTCCTGGAGACACACCCGGATCCGGCCCGGGCGCTTTCCGACGGACCGAATGCCTGGCCGCTCGATCGCATCGAGCCGCTGCTGCGGACGCTGCAGGACCTGGATGTGGCCGTCAAGGCGCGGCCGTTCGAGGAGTCGCTGCTCGCTTCGCGGCAGGGGAGCTGAAGAGTTGCTCGGCGGCGCGGGGGCTCGTAAGCTCTCAGTTGAGAGCGCCTACTCATGAAGCTACTTGCCGCCGCCATGCTCGCCGCACTGCTGCTGCTGCAGTACCGCCTGTGGGTCTCGAGTCAGGGCGTGCGTTCGGTATATCGGCTGGAGCGGACCGTGGCCGCGCAGGAGAAGCTCGATCATCGGCTGGCTCGGCGCAATGCGCACCTGGCGGCCGAAGTGGCGAACCTGAAGTCCGGCACCGGCGCGATCGAGGAGCGGGCGCGCAGCGAGCTCGGCATGATCGGTCCGCACGAAACGTTCTACATGGTGGTCGAGCCGCCGCGCTTCCCGCCGCGTCCGAGCCACTGAATCCATGCGCTACTGGTTGGTGATGCCCGCCGCCGGCATTGGCCGCCGGTTCGGTGCGGAGCGGCCCAAGCAATATGCGCCGCTGTGCGGGCGTACGGTCATCGAGTGGGCGCTCGCGCCCTTCCTGGGCGATGCGCGCTGCGCGGGCGCCGTGGTGGCCCTCGCCGCGGGCGATCCATACTGGAGCCGCATCGCGCCTGAGGGGGTCATGACGGCCGACGGGGGCGCGGAGCGCAGCCACTCGGTGCGCAATGCTCTGGCGGCCCTGGCGGCGCGGGCGACCGAGGCCGATTGGGTGCTGGTGCACGATGCCGCCCGGCCGTGCCTTGCGCGCGCGGATCTCGATCGGCTGCTCGGGGAGCTCGAGGACGATCCGGTGGGCGGACTGCTGGCGACCCCCGCGGCCGACACGCTCAAGCGCGCCGATGCTGCCGGCCGCGCGTGCGAGACGGTCGATCGCCGCGCACTGTGGCGGGCGCTCACGCCGCAGATGTTCCGTTATGGCGCATTGCGCGAGGCGCTGGATCGGGCGCACGAGGCCGGGCGCGGGCCGACCGACGAGGCGCAGGCGATCGAATGGCGCGGCGCGCATCCGCAACTGGTGGCCGGCTCGGCGGCGAATCTGAAGATCACGAGCGCGGCGGATCTGACCCTCGCCGCGGCGTTGCTGGAGTGCAGGGCATGAGAATCGGCTCGGGGTTCGATGTGCACGCCTTTGGTCCCGGTGAGCACGTGATGCTCGGCGGGGTGCGCGTGCCGCACAGTCACGGCGTGCTCGCGCACTCCGACGGCGACGTGGTGCTACATGCGCTGACCGACGCGCTGCTCGGAGCCGCCGGGCTCGGCGACATCGGCCAGCACTTCCAGGACAGTGATCCGCGCTGGAAGGGCGCCGACAGCAGCGGATTCGTGCGTGCGGTGATGCGCATGCTCGGCGAGCGCGGCCTGCGCGTCGGCAATGCCGATGTGACGGTGCTCGCGGAGCGGCCCAAGATCGGTCCGGTGCGCGCGCACATTCACGCCCGTCTGGCCGAGTTGCTCGAGGTGGCGCCCGAGGCGGTCAACGTGAAGGCCACCACCACCGAGAAGCTGGGCTTTCTGGGTCGCGGCGAGGGTATCGCCGCCCAAGCGGTGGTGCTGCTGCTCGATGCCGGTTGAGCCGGCGCTGGCGCCGCCGCGCGCGCTCGGGGAGCCCCTCGGGGAGGGGCGGCTGCGTCTCGAGCCGGAGGACTTTCTCGTCGAAGAGATGCTCGGCTTCGAGCCGGCCGGCGCCGGCGAGCATGTGCTGTTGAAGGTGCGCAAGCGTGCCGCCAACACTCTGTGGGTGGCGCGCGAGCTCGCACGTCTGGCTGGCTGCCGTCCAGTCGACGTCGGCTATGCGGGGCTGAAGGACCGGCATGCCGTGGCGGTGCAATGGTTCACGGTGCCGCGCCGCGGGCGGGCTGCGGCGCAATGGCCGGGCGCCGGGGCAGAGGGTTTCGAGGTGCTCGCGGCCCATGTCCACGCGCGCAAACTCCCGCGCGGGGCGCTCGCGGGCAACCGCTTCCGCATCCGGGTCCGCGGTCTCGAGCCCCGGATCGAAACCCTCGATGCGCGCCTGCGCGCGATCCGTACCCGCGGTGTCCCGAATTATTTCGGGCCGCAGCGCTTCGGGCGCCACGGATCGAACCTACGGGACCTGCCGGAGGATCCGGGCGCGTTGCGGGGGGGCGAGCGAGGCTTCGTGCTCTCCGCCGCGCGCAGTGTGGTGTTCAACGCGGTGCTCGCCGAGCGTGTGCGCCAGGGGTGCTGGGAGACATTGCAGCCGGGGGATCGCGCCATTCTCGATGGACGCGGAAGTCATTTCGCGGTCGAGGCGCTCGATGAGACGCTGCGCCAGCGTGCCGAGCGCCTCGAGATCCACCCGACCGGTCCGCTGTGGGGGCGTGGTACGCCGGGCACGGCCGGCGCGGTGCTGGAGCTCGAGACGCGCGTGGCCGGCGGATATTCCCGGGCGTGTGCGCTGATCGAGGCGGCCGGCATGGACCCGCAGCGGCGCAGTCTGCGCTTGGCGGTACGGGAGCTCCACGCACACCTCGAGCCCGGAGCCGTGGTGTTCGGGTTCGACCTGACCCGCGGCGCGTTCGCTACGGCGGTGCTGCGTGAGGTATGCGCGTTCGCGGATCAAGAGGAGATCAGTACATAGACGGCGCCGGTACCGCCGTCCGCCGGGCGCGCCGAGACAAATGCGAGCACGGGCCCGAGGCGGCGCAGGACGGACGCGACGGTGGCTTTCAACACCGGGCCGCGATGGCCGGAGCGCAGGCCCTTGCCGTGCACGATGCGCACACAACGCCAGTTGCGCAGCAGCGCTTCCGCCAGGAATTCCCGCAGCGCCTCTTTGGCCTGGCGCACGCTGAGGCCGTGCAGGTCGATCTCGCCCTGCACGCGGAATTCACCCCGGCGCAGACGCCGCAGCACCGCGGGCCGCACGCCCGGGCGGCGGAATACCAGCACGTCACCGCCCTCGAGGTCCGGATCCAACGGCACGTCACGCAGGCTTTCCTCGAGCACGGCCAGCCGGTCGGCGCGTGCGAAGCGCGCCGCGGGACGGGGTTTGGGCCGCTCAGGCAGCCGAGCGGGGCGATCGAGCCGCTTGACGTCGCGAACCGCCTCGCGAAACAGCCGCCGGTCATCCTCGGGATCCGATACGCACACGCTTCCTCCGCCGAGTTTTAGTCCAGTATAGTCGCGGCCTTCCCGAGGAGCGTTCCTCGCCGAGATCGAACCGCGTCCGTGAAGATCCTGCTCAGCAATGACGACGGCTACCACGCCCCGGGAATCCGCATGCTCCGCCAGAGCCTGGCGGAACTCGCCGAGGTGACCGTCGTCGCTCCCGACCGCAACCGCAGCGGCGCGAGCAACTCGCTCACGCTCGACGTGCCGTTGCGGGTGCGGGAGGTCGAGCCCGGAGTCTACTGCGTGCAGGGTACTCCGACCGATTGCGTGCACCTGGCCATCACGGGACTGTTCGACATCGAGCACGACATGGTGGTCTCCGGGGTCAACGACGGCGCCAATCTCGGCGATGATGTGCTGTATTCCGGCACGGTGGCCGCGGCGATCGAGGGCCGGTTCCTCGGCCTGCCGACGCTGGCGGTGTCGCTGTGCGGCGCGGCGGCCGGCGCCCAGCACTTCCAGACCGGCGCGGCGGTGGCCCGGCGTCTGGTCGCCGAGATGCTCAGCCGCCCCCTGGACGCTTCGCTCATTCTGAACGTCAACGTCCCGGACGTCCCCTACGAGGCGCTGCGCGGTTATCGCGTCACCCGACTCGGCTATCGGCACCGCTCCGAGCCGGTCGTGCGGGCGCGCGATCCGCGCGGCCGGCCGGTGTACTGGGTCGGACCGGCGGGCCCGGAGCAGGATGCGGGGCCGGGCACGGATTTTCATGCCGTCGCCCAAGGGTGCGTCTCGATCACGCCCCTGCAGATCGATCTGACGCGCCACGGCGCCCTCGAGCCGCTGCGCCAGTGGTTGGAGGGCATCGATTGAGCGATCTGCGCTTCGCGGGGATCGGCATGACCTCGGCGCGGACCCGCGACCGCCTGGTGCAGCGCCTGCGCGAGCAAGGCATCGCCAACCTCGCCGTGCTCGATCGCATTCGCAACGTGCCGCGGCACATCTTCGTCGACGAGGCCCTCGGCAGCCGCGCCTACGAGGATACGGCGTTGCCGATCGGCTTCGGCCAGACCATCTCCCAGCCTTACATCGTGGCGCGCATGAGCGAAGCGCTGCTGCAGGGCGGTCCGCTCGGCAAGGTGTTGGAAGTGGGCACCGGCTGCGGCTATCAGTCGGCGGTGTTGGCGCCGCTGGTGGAGCAGTTGTTCACGGTCGAGCGCATCGGTGCATTGCTCGAGCGTGCCAAGGAGCGCCTGCGGGAGCTCGACATCCGCAACGTCAAGTTCCGTCATGGCGACGGTACGCAGGGCTGGAGCGCTCAGGCGCCGTTCGAGGGCATCCTGGTGGCGGCCGCGCCGCTGGCGGTGCCGCGGGAGCTGCTGGAGCAGCTTGCCCCGGGCGGTCGGCTGGTGGTGCCGGTCGGACCGGAGGGCGAGCAGGAGCTGATGCGTTTCACGCGGCGCGAAGAGAACTTGACGCGCGAGTCGCTCGGGCGCGTCGCCTTCGTGCCGCTGCTCGGCGGCAGGGGTTAGCGACGTGCAACCGGCGGATGACCCTGAAGGGCCGCCGGGTCAGGGCGAGGCAAGCGGCCGTTCAAGCCGCCGTTGACGTGCGCGTCTCACGGCCGCGAACTCCCGGAGTAAGTCGACCCGCCCGCACGCCGTGCAGGCGGGTCGCATTCGGGCCGGGCCGCGCTCAGCGCGAGTCAATCACGAAGCCGCAGGCCGGGATGGTGAGCCGGACCGGCGCGAGCCGCAGCTCGCGCCGATGGCTTGCGGCCAATGCGGTGTTGAACGCCGCGAGTTCGCCCGTCTGCAGGCTCATCCAGCTCACCGCCGTGTGGTCGTAGTGACGACAGTCGGCGTCCAGCGTGGTGAGCTGGGCCGGTGTCGGCCGCATGTCCATACCCACCTGCATGAGGCTGACCAGGCTGTTGTAGGCATTGTTGACCGCGACGAAGGAGCGCAGCGCGCCGGGCTTCGGTCGCGGCCGCGGATGCAGGAGCCTGGCGAGGAATCCGCCCGCTGACTTGTTGCCGCCGATCTTGCTCAGGCGTGCCTCGAGCGCCTTGGCCTGTGTGGCGAGCGGCTTGCTCAGGTGCGCGCGCATGAGTGCCGTCAGCTGAACCTTGACGGCGTTCACCTCCTGATAGCCTCGGTAGCTGCGCTGCATGCCCTGGTAGGCGAGCCTGTTCATGCGGTTCTGGGCGCGCAGCGCGGCCAGCAGTACGCGGCTGTGCCCCACGCGCGGATCATTCATGACGGCGACGTGGCGGGTGTAGACGTGCCCGTCCACGGTGAGCTTGAGCGTGTAAACACCGGGCATCACCTGCGGACCATGCGGGCCCGGGGTGGTGGCGCCGGCCACGGTGTTCATCTGATTTTCAAGATCGTGTCGGAAGGCGGGCGGCGGGCCATAACGCAGATTCCAGGCGTAGCGATTCAGACCGACACGGGTGGGCAGGGCGCGTGCCTGGGGCGAGGCCAGCCAGTAGCGCGGATACAGCTGGCCCGTGATCGGCGGCGGCGGCGTGCTCGTCAGGGTACGCACCAGGTTGCCGCGGGCATCGAAGATCTGGAGTTTGATCGGTCCGTTGGTCTTGTGGCGCAGGTAATAATCGACGATCACCCCATAGGGCGGATTGGGGGCATGCGGCACTTCAATGTCGAACGGCTGATCCCAGTTGCTGTTCTGGCGGGCGCGAATGGCCGTTTCCGGCCGGAACAGGTAAACCGGCGAGGCGGCGATGGCCCGGGCATGGGCGGCAATCGAGCGCAGCGGCGTGAAGTCATCGAGCACCCAGAAGCCACGGCCGAAGGTGCTGATGACCAGGTCGTTCATGTGGTATCCGGTGTGAACGACCAGATCGGTGACGGCGGTACTGGGCAGGTTCTGCCGCAGCGACTGCCAGTGATTGCCATTGTCGAAGCTGACGTAGACGGTCGTCTCCGTGGCGACGAACAGCAGGCCGGGTTGCTTTGGATCGGCGCGCAGCACATTCACCCAGCTGCCGCTGCGTTGGTTGCGGGGCAATCCACGGGTGATGCTCACCCACGTCTTGCCGCCGTCGGTGGTGCGCCAGATGAGCGGCAGGTCAGTGTCCGGATGAACGGGCGAGGCGGCCTTGTGCGCCTTGCCGTGCACCGCGGCCGCGGCCTTGTGGCGATGGGGGATGGAGATGCGGGCGGTGACGTAGGCGGTATCGACCGAATCGCCGGCCGCGATGGTATGCAGGTGGGCGTGAGGCGGCAGGCCGGTGATGTTGCTCACGTTGTTCCAGCGCTTGCCGCCATCCATGGTGTTGTAGATCTGGTTGTTGCTGCTGACGGTCCAGACGACGCCCGGCCTGACCTTGGAGAGTGAAAAGTCGACGATCACCGGTCCGGCGGGTTGGAAGGGGTTGCGGGGGCGGCGCGCTTTTTTCTTGGTGGCGGGCAGCGGCGTGCCACAGGGCACCGGCGGGGCGCCCTTGGCGGTGGTGAGGGCGGGGCTGAAGGCTTGCCAGGAATCGCCGCCATCGCGGGAAACCAGCAGGCACTGATAGGCGACGTAGAGGGCGCCGGGGTCGAAGGCAGTGTCGAATTTCATCGGCAGGCTGCGGCTGGCGCGGTAGTCCTTGGCGCGCGCGCCGAAGTTCGGCGCGATGTTCTCCCACTGGCCGGTGAACATGTTGATTTTGACCAGACCGCCGCCGCCGCCGCCCGGACCATAGCCGATCGCATAAAGGATGTGTGGGTGCAGAGGGTCGGGGGCGATGTAGCCGAATTCGGAAGACGGCACCGGGCTCCAGTCGGTGATGTCGACCTGGCCCCAGTTGCTGCGACTGCGGATCATGACCGCGCCCGTATCCTGCTGCGCGCCGGCGATCCAATAGGGATATTGGCTGGTGGTGGCGACATGGTAGATCTGGGAGATCGGCTCGGTGTACCACAGGCTCCAGGTGCGGCCGCCGTCGAGCGTGACACTCGCGCCCTGGTCGGAGGCGACTTCCATGCGTGCGGCGTTCTGCGGGTCGATCCACAGAGAGTGGTAATCCTCCCCGCCGGGGGCGCCCTTGAAGGCGTGGAAGGTGACGCCGCCATTGGTGGAGCGATACATGGCCGTGCTGACCGTGTACAGGACGTTATCATTCCGCGGATCGACGAACACGCCGCAGCTGTAGTTGCCCTGGCCGTTGCTGATACGCTTGTCGTGGACCGCCATGTGCTTCCAGGTGGCGCCGCCGTCGTCGGAGCGGAACAGCCCGGAGCCATGCTCGATGGTGTTGCCGACGATGTAGATGCGCCGGCCATGGTCGGCGATCGCCACGCTCACGCGGCCGGGGAACGGCGGAATCTTGAGCGCGGTCCAGGTGCGGCCGTCATTGGTGGATTTGAACAGCAACGGCGGTTTGGGCTTGGCCGTCGGGCCATGCCGTAATTTGAAGAACGGACCGCCGGTGCCCGCGGTGACGGCCAGCAGGATGTGCGGATCGCCCCAGTCGGACACGACCTCCCGCGTGCCGAGATAGTGCGCGGGCTTGAGCACCCGGGTCCAGGTCTTGCCGCCGTTCGTGCTCCGGTAGACACCGCCGCCGTGGTGCGTGGCGTTGCCCAGAGCCGATACCACGACCACGTTGGCGTTGTGCGGATCGACCACGATGCTGTCGATCATCACGGTCGCCGCGAGGCCGATGTGCCGCCAGGTGCGCCCGGCGTTGGTGGATTTCCACATCCCATCGCCCAGGCTGCCGACGAACGGGTTGATGATGGTGGGATCGCCCGTGCCCGCGTACACGACAGCCGGATCGGAGGGGGCCACGGCGATCGCGCCGATACTGTCGACCTGCTTGATGTGGTCGAAGATCGGAAACCAGGTGACCCCGGCGCTCGTGGTTTTCCAGATGCCCCCCTCGGGCGTGCCCACGTAGTACACGCCGGGCTCGCCGATGACGCCGGTGACCGCGGCCGCGCGGCCGCCGTGAAACGGGCCGACGTTACGCCACTTCAGGGCGGCAAAGAGGTCGGGATTCACGCGTGTAAGGGCACTCGAGGGCAGGGTCGACGCCAAGCCGGCGGCAATCGCCAGTGCCCAAGACACAATCCGGGAAGATTTCGTCATGGTCCGGCAAACCTCCACAAGGATTTACGGTTCCGGATGAGGGAAACGTAAGCGGATACAGCCGGCCTTTCCCGCTGCAAGCACGGCGGGTGACGACCAGACTGGCGAAGTTGTTGTAATTTACCAAGTTAGGCTATACCGAATAACTGCGCGATGCAAATGGCGGTACGGGTGGCGCAATTGGCGGCTGTTCCGGACCGTTGCGCCCGGTTTCCGATCGGCGGGCATGGCGGCGAGCGCCGTGCGCACACGCTCATGCGCAGCATGCTCCGAAATTCAAGGCGGCTCTGCCGGCCGGTCGGCGGCCCGAGCGGCATTTGACCGGGCGCGTGAAATTCCTTGCTTTGCCGAAAGTCGCGTGGTTACCATACGCGAAGAGGGCACAGGGTGGCGGGGACGCCCACACAAAAGCAATAGATCGCGATCCGCAAAAGCAACAACAATCTCGCGCGCCACGGCGGCGTCGGCGCGGTGGGTCGTCGAGTCAATGCCCCTCCCCCTGTGTCTTCTGCGCGGCGCGGCTCGCGCAGGACCGCCGGTGCTGCCGGCTATTCGAAGAACAGCGCCGCGGCGACCCGCCGGCCTTCGTGGACCAGGACGTTGAATGTACGGCAGGCGGCGGCGAGCTCCATCACCTCCAATCCGACACCGCGCGCGGCGAAGGCCGCGCGGATCGGCGCCGGCGCGAAGCGCTGCCGCCACCCGGTGCCCATCAATACGACCTGCGGCTCGAGGACGAAGATCGCGGCTAGATGCTCCAGGGTGAGCGCCTCGAAGCGCGCGCAAGTCCACGGCGTGATCAACCGCTCGGCGGTGACCAGGCAGCTGGCGCGCACGTCGGTCTGCCCGATCCGCAGCACGTCGGCCGCATAGGCGCGCACCGTGTTGAGCTGCATGCCGGTCTCTAAGGTGATGTCCATCACGCTACCATACCGCTCGTGCGCGAACTCGTCATCGTCATCACCGATTTATATCTCGCCGGCGCGCCGGAGCCGCCGCTCGCCCCGACCGCGCTGCCCGCGCTCGAGGAAATTGCACGGTTCGCGCACCAGCGCGTAGCGCAGGCCGATTGGCGCGCCTGGGTGGCGCGCCGGCTCGGCCTGGCGCATTACGCGGACCTGCCGCCCGCGAGTATCGCGGCCGCCGGCCGGCCGGCGCCCGGGGAGACAGTCTGGTTCGCCTCCCCGCTACATCTGATCGCGGGCGTC
>JAJZZR010000252.1 GCA_021797465.1 Pseudomonadota bacterium
CCCTGCATCTGACGGGCGTGCGCAATCCCGAGGCGCGGTTCGTGTCCTTGATGGGATCGCTGTCCCATAATTCCGCCTCCAACACCTTCGAGGTGGTGCAGGCCTTTGCCGCCCGTACCAACGGCGAGGGGCATTTTCTCCCCATTCCCTTCATCGCCGACAGCATCGATGACCGGGCGGTTTTGCTGTCGCAGCGCAGTGTCGCGGCCGCACTCGCGATGGCGCACAACGCCGATTTCTATCTGATCAGCGTCGGCGAGCTGAGCGAAACCTCTCTGCTGCGCCAGCGGGGCATGGTCGGCGCCGATGAATTGGCGGAACTGCGCCGCCTCGGCGCCGTTTGCGACACGCTCGGGCTATTCTTTGACGCGCAGGGGCGAAGAATCGATCACCCGCTGTCACGCCGTGCGCTGGCGGTTGATTTCGAGCGCCTGATCGGACGTGATGTTGTGCTGCTCGGTGCCGGGATCGAAAAAGTCGCTGCGGTGGCAGCGCTCTTGCGCACTGGGGTCGCACGAGGACTAGTCATCGACGGAGATGCAGCACGCCTGCTCGCGGCGCAATGCTAGTACCCCCCGTCATTGATTTTGCGGCGGAGGATTCCGGAATCAAAAACGCCGCTATCCCGTTGGAATAGCGGCGTAATTCTTGGTTGCGGGGGACCGCAACCATCATGACTTGCTGTTTCGGGCCGCCGCCTGAACTGGCCTGTTTGCCAAGGGTGGGATCGAAGCATCGTACTCTTTCATCCAATCTAAATTTTTCCTGGCAGATCAAAGATCTCGATACCCCCATCAGAGGCAAATATTGCTCGACGCGCACTCGGTGGCAGCGGGCGGTATTGCCCAGGATATGGGCCGGCGCACGTCATTTCCCGCTCAGAAACTTGGCCAGGATGTCCGCGGTCTCCTGCGGGAATTGGTCAACGAAGAAATGGCCGCCCGGCAGCGAGGAATGACCAATACTTCCGCGCTGCGCGGCACGGAGCGCTTGGGCAGCCACCGCGTCCGGCATCTCCAAACGCGCCAAGGCGTCCACGGCAACGGCCTTTCCGAGGTCGTCACCATCGATCGCCAGCATCCGCTCGCCCTTGCCGTCGCTCCGGGATAGCGCGGGATACGCGACCGTCAATGCTTGCGAAGGGCTCGCCACTGCGGCGCGGCTACCGTCGGCTATCTCCGGCCCGGCAATGGCGTTCCATGCAGATATGGCTGATTGGCGGTAGAGCGATCTCTTCCCGACGAGCACTGCCTGCAGCGGTGGGATAGTACCGACCAGAAGGGCTTGCTTTACGCCTCAAAAGGAATAATATTCATTTTATGGAATGGCTGGCCGAATACACCGACGAGTTTGGCGATTGGTGGGATGGCCTCACCGAAGCCGAGCAGATCAGCATCGACGCCCATGTCCGCAAATTGGAGCAGCGCGGCCCCAACCTGCCGTTCCCCTATTCGAGCGGCATCAACGGATCGCGTCACGCCCATATGCGGGAGTTGCGCGTGCAGAGTGGAGGCAAGCCCCTGCGGGTGTTCTATGCGTTCGATCCGCGCCGCATGGCCATCCTGCTGATCGGCGGCGACAAGACCGGCGACCGGCGGTTTTACGAACGAATGATCCCGATCGCCGATGCCCTCTATGACGAGCATCTGGCCGAGTTGGAAAAGGAGAAGAACGATGGCCGGTAGGCGTTCCTTCGCGGAGCTTCGTGCCCGCATGTCGCCGGAGGCAAAGGCCAAGGCGGAAGCCGAGGCGCAACATCTCGGCGAGGAAATGGACCTCGCCGAGGTGCGCCGCGCCTTGAAGCTGTCGCAAGAGGAAATCGGGCAGGCACTCCAGATCAAACAGGGATCGGTCGCCAAGATTGAGAAGCGGGCGGATATGTATGTCAGCACGCTGCGCCGCTTCATCGAGGCTATGGGCGGCGAATTGGAGATCATCGCGCGCTTTCCCGACCACGCGGTCAAGATCAGGAATTTCGCTGATCTCAATGAGAAGGAGAACGCCTGACATCAAGGTAAAGCCGCCGTTTGTAAGTATTTTTACCCCACAGTACGACACGCCCTATACCCTATACCGCTGACGAGGCCCGATTGGCATCTGTCGTAGGCTGGCCTGGCGGGCCGGCGTGCTCTCGCAACGACGAGCCCCAGTTTCGTTTTCCTCATCATTTTCCTCGCGGGAAACGCGATCGTTGACTTTTCCCTGAAGGAATGTGACACACGCTTGTGTCACCCTTGCGATGGCGAACCATATTTAGCGAGAAAAACGCCTTTTTATCAATATGTTGTGGTCGTTTTGGGTTCCCGTCCCCTACGGGACGCCAAGCGATTTCAATGGGTTAGAGATCGAGCCCACGCAACCCGCCGGGCCGTATGGCATACATACGACATATCCATAGCGGGACACCGTGGGGCGTTTGGGGATCGGAAGGCCGGATGTGGGCCGGATTCGGCGTGGCCGGCGAGCAAAACGCTTGCTGGGCCATTTGCCGCGAAGGTAAAGCATTCGGAGGTTCGATCGCAACCAGCGAATGGCTATATCACGGCCCTTGGCCAGAAAACTCGATCGATGCCCCGGCTGCCAACGTGACAGACACTATCCTCACTTATCAATAAGACTGAGACGCTAAGGAAAGTCTGATTAAGTCCGACCCCGAAGAACTAACCCCTTGTTCCGGCTCACTGATTTTTGGCCGAGCAGCACTTAATCAGACCTTCCCTAACCCGGAATGAAAGCGGAACAGAAAAAAATGGTTTCCGAAGCCGGGACGCATTGATCGCCCGTATCAACCAGCGTAATGCATGCAGACGCGGCGCCATCGCGGCCCGCTTCCGTAGGCAAGGGCAGCCGGCACCCCCCGCATAAAATATGACGGCTTGTTAATTTGACTCTATCAAACAGGATGAACAGGGTCTGTGGCCCGAGGTCCGGGGGTGAGTAAAGGCTACTATGGCGCGCAGCGATCTTCTTGTGTCTCTGATCCGCGCCGGCGCCACCGGTGATCGGGAGATGCTGCGCTCAACCGCCGAGGCTATGGTCGCCGACGAACGCGCCAAGAAACATTTCATCGTAGCCGACCGGATGCAGCGCGCCTTGTCGACCGTGCCGATTACGCCGCCAGCTCTCACCGCGAGTGCGCCGCATCTGGCCGCCGCCAACGGGCGCGAGGCTATTCTGGAGATCACGCCTCGACTCCAATTCGACGATCTGCTGCTGCCGCTTCCTGCGCGAGAAAGCGGTCGCCAACTGGTAGAGGAACACCGGAGGGCCGATATTCTGCGGGCAAGCGGCTATGAGCCGCGTCACCGCGTTCTCCTTTCCGGTCCACCCGGCAATGGCAAGACCTCCTTCGCTGAAGCGATTGCTGAGGGTCTGGGCCTTCCATTCTATGCGGTTCGATACGACGCCCTGATCGGCAGTTATCTGGGCGAGACCAACGCGCGCCTGCGCAAACTATTCGACTATGTCAGGACAACGCCAAGCGTATTGTTCTTCGACGAGTTTGACGCCATTGGCAAAGAGCGTGGTGATACGCACGAGACGGGCGAGATCAAACGCGTAGTTTCCTTTCTGCTGATGCAGCTCGACCAACTCCCGAGCTATGTCATCGTGGTGGCCGCAACCAATCATGGCGAACTGCTGGACCGCGCCGTCTGGCGGCGTTTCCAAATGCGGCTTTCTTTGCCGGCGCCGAAGAGGAATGAGATCGGGGTCTTTTTGGACCGAATCGTATCCGATTGGCCAGATACGCCGAAGATGCCCCTCAATCGGCTTGCCAGTCGTCTCGGGGCCGTCAGCTACGCTGAAGCGCTTGATTTCTGCCAGAACGTGAGACGGCGTCAGATATTGGGTTTGGGGGAGGTGTCGATTGATGACGCACTGCGCGTGGAGCTTGATTTGTGGACCTCACGCGTTACGCCAGAGATCATAAATGCCGAGGGATCCGACGAGACCTCTTCTGAGGCTGACACCAAGAGCTGACCAGCCACGTCCATTAGGGCGTCCCCGACCCGTTCCGTCGCCAGAAGCGTTTCCAAGGGAGCACCAAGCCGCTGCGATCGGACCAAAGTTCACGCGCCTGGCGCAAGTCCTCGCACGGGGAGAGAACGCGCTTGAATTGCGAGCAGACCCAGCGGGCCTAGCCCCTGAACGTCTGCTGGTCTTTGAAGTGCGCGGATCGATCAGCGCGTTTGCTGCCGCCATCCAACAGATCGCGGGCCTTGAACTGGTGGATGAGGAGGAGCTTGAGGGCGACGAAGGGGACGACCACCCGTTCGCCTATCTGCTTGTGCCGGACATGGCGGCCCTGCGGAATCTCGAATCCCTCTGGCGCCGCTGGCAGGCAAGACAACTGGTCCGAGGTGAGACGACATGGGCGAACGTCTTTGAGCATCTCAGGGATTTGCGCCCGTGGGGGCCCAATGATCGAGTCCATTCTTCCGACAGGATCTTTCTTGCCAGTATCGTTGATGGCCTTGACGACCGCGAACTTGTCCGAGTCGAGATCGAACTCGTTTTCAGATCAAACGACGCCGCGGCACGGGAAGGCGAAGCTGAGGTATCGGGCGCCATAACCGCGCGTGGCGGCGTGATCATATCGCGGTCACGCCTGCCGGATATATACTACCACGCACTGCTCGCCGACGTTCCGGTCTGGGCAGTCCGCGAGATTATCGAGCAGCGGATCGACGGCATTGCCGGCCTGGAGTCCGTTATGCACATTCGCCCTCAATCGGAAGCCACGACGGTGGAAATCGGCGATCCCACCGAAACCCAGCCGGCCGAAGGCGCGGAGCGAGCGCTGGGCGAACCGATCCTTGCTCTCCTAGATGGCGTTCCGGTGAGCGGTCATCGGCGACTGGCCGCCCATATGGATCTCGACGATCCGTTCGATCTTGAGCCCGGCGCCCTGGTAGAATCGCGTTCGCATGGCACGGCGATGGCGTCGCTCATCATTCATGGTGACCTCAATCGCAATGAGGCCCGGCTGCCGAGGCAGATACATGTAATCCCAGTGATGGGTAACGCCGACGGATTTCCCCGTGATAGGCTCGTAGTCGACCTCATCTACCTTGCGGTCACGCGCCTGCGCGAGCAACGCCCCAGAATCGTGATCGTCAATCTCTCACTCGGCAATCGCTATCGGCCGTTTCATAGCCAGCTTTCGCCCTGGGCGCGCCTTCTGGACCGGCTCGCCTATCGCCTTGGACTGCTATTCATCGTGAGTGCAGGCAACCAGGTGAATGATTTCGGCATCGCCGCCTATGCAACGAGCCGAGATTATGAAGATGCGGACGGCCAAAGCCGTGCGAGATCCATGATTACTGCCTTGCATACCATCATGGCTGAGCGACGGTTGCTATCACCGGCGGAGACGGTGAATGGCGTCACTGTGGGTGGCTGCAACATCGACGCGGTCACGCCAGCCGATCGTGCGCTCGCTCGAACGCTGGTCGATCCGTTTCCCGATCATGTCATGGCAAATCCGTCGAGTAGCCTGGGGCCAGGCTTTGCCCGATCAGTGAAGCCCGACATCCTGATGCCGGGTGCGCGCGAGCATATGCGTTTCGTGCGCAATCATGTGCATATCGACGTCGTACCGGCCACCGCCTCCCGCGGCGCAGGGCTAAAAGTCGCGGCGCCGCCAAGGGCGGGTCGTGAAAATCGTGAAGGCTATACAAACGGCACGAGCGCGGCCGCAGCACTGGCGTCGCGCACCTGTCATCGCATTCATGATGCGTTGGAAGCGACCTATGGTGAGGAGTTTCTAAGGCTTTCGCCCTTACAGCGCGCGGTTCTCTTGAAGGCGCTGTTGGTCCATCCCGCTCAATGGCCACGCGACACCGCCGATCTCATCAAGGCTACGGTTGGCCCCTGGGGGCGTGGTCAGGCTGGAAAACAGAAAGACAATATCCGACGCTTCATCGGGTACGGCTACGTCGATGCAGAGGACGCCGTGGCTTGCGCCGCGGACCGAGCGACCTTCTTTGCCACCGGACATCTGGGAGCGGATCGAATTGTAACAGTCGATGTCCCGGTTCCCATTGCGATCGGAGGTAAGGCCAGGCCGCACAGCCTGTCAGCTACCTTAGCCTGGTTCTCGCCCGTTTCGCCGGGCCGCAAAAGCTATCGCAGTTGCCGCCTGAAGATTCTTCAGCCTACCGACCTGGAGACATTGGCTGTCGCGGGCCATGTCTGGCAACCGGACGAACATCAAATCAACCGGGGAACGGTCTATTCGCGCTGTTGGAGCGGCGAGAATGCCCCTGCTGTCGCGCCAAACATGACCATATCCCTCATCGTTCAGCGCGATCCTGACCAAGGGACAGTCGTAGACCAAACCATACCGTTCGGTTTGGCCGTGACGATTTCCATGCCCGGGGAAGTCGCTCTTTATGATGAAGCGCGTGCGCGCGCTGCCCCGCCCATTCGTGCCCCTGCGACACCAGGTGTTTGACATCGTTCAGGCAACGACGCTCGTAGCCAATCGGCCCGCCTCATGGCGCATGCCGTCAGCGAATCGTCTTTCATCGTTCCTCAACCGCACGGGACGAGCAGCCCGCAGCCTTCGATGGCCCGCGGCATGGGTAGTCGGAAAGTAGGTTTAATCCTGCTTGTCGAGCGTCGATTATCACTCCATAATCGCTTGGTTTTGGGCTTATGCGAATCGGCAAGCGATGCACCCAGGAACGATGGTCCGGCAGGATTGCCTTGAAAAGAACGGGTTGAGCGTGACCGACGCCGCCCGAATCCTCGGCGTCGATCGCCAGACCCTCAGCAATTTGCTGAACGCCCGGTCGGGCATTTCACCCGAGATGGCCGTCCGGCTGGAAAAGGCGTTCGGCACGCCTGCCCGCGAATGGCTGATCCGGCAGCTTGACTATGAGCTGGCCGAGGTCATGCGCCGGGCCGACGAGATCGAGGTCGAGTCTTTCCACGCTCCCGCCGATGAAAGGCGGGGCGAGGCATGAACGCGGTTGAGATCGAGGAAGCCGTCACCGAGCTTGCGGAAAAGCCCTTCGACGCATCCGAGTTTCCTTATCAGTTCCTCACCGCCTTCGGGAACAAGGACACCACGCTCAAGCGACTGCGCGCCGGATCGACTAACGCATCCGATCTGCCAAGCGGTGTTCTCCAACGGAATAACATCCACATCGCCGTCGCCCCGCCCGGCGCGGTGACGCAGACCCTTGCCGCGCTCCGGGCCAGTCCTGCCACCGCGAAGGCCAAGGCGAGGTTTATCCTCGCCACCGATGGCGACGGTTTCGAGGCCGAGGAATTGGAGTCCGGCGAGACGGTCGCCTGCGGCTACGCCGACTTCCCCAACCATTTCGGCTTCTTCCTGCCGCTGGCCGGGATCACCACGGTCAAGCAAATCCGCGAAAGCTCGTTCGACATCCGGGCGACCGGCCGTTTAAACCGGCTGTATGTGGAGTTGTTGAAGGACAACCCCGACTGGGGCACGGCCAACCGCCGCCCGGACATGAACCACTTCATGGCCCGGCTGATCTTCTGCTTCTTCGCGGAGGACACCAGCATTTTCCACGGCAGCTATCCATTCACCGGCACCATCGAGAAAATGAGTGCGCGGGACTCGTCCAACACCCATGAGGTGATAGGCGAGTTGTTCCGTGCCATGAATACGCCCATCGCCCAGCGGGCGACCGCGAAGCTGCCGCGTTGGGCGGACGGGTTCCCCTATGTGAATGGCGGCCTGTTCTCCGGCAGCCCCGCCGTGCCGCGCTTCAGCAAAATCGCGCGCTCCTACCTTCTCCATATCGGCGGCCTCGACTGGACGAAGATCAACCCGGACATTTTCGGGTCGATGATCCAGGCCGTGGCGGACGATGAGGAACGCGGCGCGCTCGGGATGCACTACACCAGCGTCCCCAACATCCTCAAAGTGCTGAATCCCCTGTTCCTCGACGATTTGCGGACCCGGCTCGCGGAAGCGGGCGACAACAGCCGGATGCTGTTGAACCTGCGGCGGCGCATGGCGCGGATCAGGGTATTCGATCCCGCCTGCGGCAGCGGCAATTTCCTTGTCATCGCCTATAAGGAAATGCGGGCCATCGAGGCCGTCATTAACGAGCGGCGCGGGGAAGGCGACCGCGCATCGGAAATCCCGTTGACCAATTTTCGTGGGATCGAGCTACGCGACTTCCCGGCCGAGGTTGCGCGGCTCGCGCTGATCATCGCGGAGTTTCAGTGCGACGTGCTCTATCGCGGGCAGAAGCTGGCGCTGGCCGAGTTCCTCCCTCTGAACGCGCAGAACTGGATTACCTGCGGCAACGCGCTTCGGCTCGATTGGTTGAGCGTCTGCCCGCCGGCCGGAACCGGCGTGAAGCACCACGCCGATGACCTGTTTCACACCCCGCTCGACCAGCCGCAGATCGACTTCGAGAACGAGGGTGGGGAAACGTACATTTGCGGGAACCCGCCATATCTTGGCTCGACGTGGCAGGACGATCAGCAGAAATCCGAGTTAAAGGCGATCTTCGGTCAGCGCACCAAAAGCTGGAAGTCGCTTGATTATGTCGCCGGCTGGTTCATGAAGGCGGCGGATTACGGCACACAGACCAATGCGTCAGCGGCCTTCGTGTCAACCAACTCCATTTGTCAGGGCCAGCAAGTGCCGATCCTCTGGCCGCTGGTTTTCAAGACAGGCCACGAAATCGCCTTCGCCCACACCTCGTTCAAATGGGCCAACCTTGCCAGCAACAAGGCGGGCGTGACGGTGGTAATTGTCGGCATTTCCAATCACGCGGGCAAAACGCGGCGGCTCTTTACGCCTGACGAAAACAATGCCGCCGTTGTTACGGAGGTCGAAAACATCAACGCCTATCTGGTGCCGGGGCCGGATCTGATGGTGGAAAAACAGGCGCGCCCGCCGGCGCCATTGGCGGAGATGAGCTTTGGTAACAAGCCGGTCGATGGCGGCCACCTGCTGATGGGCCGCGACGAGATGGAGGCGCTGGGGCTATCGCCCGAACAGCGGGCACGTCTTGTCCGGCGCATCTATGGCTCGGCCGAATATATTCGTGGGCTGGAACGCTATTGCCTGTGGATCGGCGACGCCGATCTTGCCGAGGCCGAGACGATTGCGCCGATAGCCCGGCGGATCGAGGCGGTCCGCGCGATGCGGCGGGCTAGCCGAGACAGCGGCGCAAATAAAATGGCCCGCCGTGCGCATCAATTCCGAGAGATGCACGCTGGAAAAGGGCACACAGTCATAATCCCCGCCGTTTCATCTGAAAATAGGGAATACCTACCGTGCGGGTTGCTTCCAGACAGGAGTATCATCACCAATCGAAACTTCGGATTTTATGATTCTCCTCTTTGGAATCTGGCCGTAATCGTTTCCAGAATTCATTTTGTCTGGATTGATACTGTGTGTGGGAAGCTCGAATTGCGTTTCAATTACTCCAACACTCTCGGCTGGAACACTTTCCCCGTCCCCAGGCTCACCGAAAAAAACAAAGCAGATCTCACCCGCTGCGCCGAGGACATCCTGTTGGCGCGCGAGGCGCATTTCCCGGCGACCATCGCCGATCTCTATGACCCCGCGACCATGCCCGCCGACTTGCGCGAGGCGCATGAGCGGAACGACGAGGTATTGGAGCGTATCTATATCGGTCGCCGCTTCCGCAACGACACGGAGCGGCTGGAAAAGCTGTTTGAGCTTTACGCCAAAATGACTGCCAGGGCGGGTACAACGAAGAAGCGAAAGGTGGGAGCAGTATGAGCAGCCTCACCGACATCGAAAAACGTTACTTTGAAAAGTTGCTCGGGATGCAGAGCGGCTACGTTCTGGACTATTCCGATGCGACGTTCGGCGAATTTTTCAACCGCCACCGCGTCAACATTCACAGCCAGAAGTATCAGACCTACGGCACCTCCAAGGCCAAGAAGATGCGGGCTTTTTGGGAGCAGGAGCCGGATTTTCTGGTCGGGAAAGTGCTGGGGGAGATGCTGGATACCTATGAGGCCGATTGCAGTCTGAACAACCGCGACGCCGAGGCGTCCGTTCTGGAAAAATCGCGCGGCATCGTCGCGCGGCTATCCGGGGTGCCCGCACCTTCAAAACCGACCCAGACCGTTGACGATTTTCTGCATAGCGAATTTTCGATCCCCAACATCCAAAAGCTGCCGATTGAGGCGATGGCCGTGCCGATCATCGAGAGCCGCCTAAACGAAGCGCGGGCGACGATGAGTGCGGGCGCGTATCTCTCCACCATCTTCCTGTGCGGCAGCGTGCTCGAAGCCGTCCTTCTTGGAGCGGCGCAGAAGGAACCAGCACGCTTCAACCGGGCTTCGGCCAGTCCGAAGGCCGTTGACGGCAGCGTGAAGCGTTTTCACGAATGGAGCCTCGCCCAGTTCATAGATGTCGCCTGCGAAGCTGGGTTGCTGAAACCGGACGTGAAGAAGTTCAGTCACGGGCTTCGGGATTTTCGCAACTACATCCACCCATACGAACAAATGGTATCCGGCTTCACACCGGACGAGCATACGGCGAAAGTCTGTTTTCAGGTGCTTAAGGCGGCGCTTGCCAGTGTTACGGGGGAAAGAAAATGAAGCCAGAAGCCAAATCCGTTCCCTCTGTCTCCGTTTCCTACGCCCGGAACGGCAGTTCGACCAAGGCCAATGCCCTCGGGATGCGCCCCATGCAGGAGCGCGCCTATGAAAAGCGTGGCGAACAATATTTGCTCATCAAATCGCCGCCCGCGTCGGGCAAGAGCCGCGCGCTCATGTTCATTGCGCTCGACAAGCTCGCCAATCAGGGCCTGCGCCAGGCGATCATCATCGTGCCGGAAAGGAGCTGGCTGTGACAATGGATTCTGGCCCATGTGTGCTGACGAATTTTGGCCCACCCCCGGGGGGTGGACAGGCCGTGCCGCCCCGCGGGGCGGCACGGCC
>JAJZZR010000449.1 GCA_021797465.1 Pseudomonadota bacterium
CGTGACCAGCTTTGCGCCATCGCGGGCGATGCCGCCGGCCTCCGCCTTGCGGCCCACCATGAAACCGGTGATGTTCTGCAGAAACAGCAGCGGAATCTCCTCGCGCGCGCACAGCTCGATGAAGTGCGCGCCTTTGAGGGCGCTTGCCGAGAACAGAATTCCGTTGTTGGCGAGAATACCGACCGGGTAGCCGCCGATATGCGCGAAGCCGCACACCAGCGTCGTGCCGTAGAGCTGCTTGAACTCCTCGAATTCCGAGGCATCGACCACTCGCGCAATGACCTCGCGCACCTCGTAGGGCCGGCGCAGGCTCTCGGGCACCACGCCGTAGAGCTCCTCCGGCGGGAAGTACGGATCGCGCGGCGCGACCGGCGGGTCGGTGCGGGGTCCGCGACGCAGTCGGGCCACGATCTGGCGCGCAATCGAGAGCGCGTGCGCGTCGTTCTCAGCATAGTGGTCGCAAACCCCCGATTCCCGGCAATGCACGTCGGCGCCGCCGAGGGACTCGGCGTCGATGTCCTCTCCCGTGGCCGCCTTCACCAGCGGCGGCCCGCCGAGAAACACCCGGCCCTGATTGCGCACGATGACGTTCTCATCGGACATCGCCGGCACGTACGCCCCACCGGCCGTGCACGAGCCGTGCACCACCGCGATCTGCGCCACGCCGAGCGCCGAGAGCGTCGCCTGGTTGTAGAAAATCCGCCCGAAGTGCTCCTTGTCCGGGAATACCTCGTCCTGAGCCGGAAGAAACGCGCCGCCGCTTTCGACCAGGTAGACACAGGGCAGTCGGTTCTCGCGCGCGATCTCCTGCGCCCGCAGGTGCTTCTTGACGGTGAGTGGATAGTACGTGCCGCCCTTGACGGTCGGATCGTTCGCAACCACGACGCACTCGCGGCCGCTCACCCGCCCGACACCGGTGACGATGCCGGCACAGGCGATTTCACCGCCGTAGAGCCCGTGAGCGGCCAGCTGGGAGAGCTCGAGAAACGGCGCGCCCGGATCGAGCAGAATCCGGATGCGCTCCCGGACGGTGAGCTTGCCGGCGGCGCGATGGCGCTGCACGGCCGCGCTCGAACCGCCCCGCGCGGTGCGTTCGATCTCGGCCTTGAGTTCTGCGGTGCGAGCGCGCAACGCGCGCGCATTGTCCTGGAATTCCGGCGCGCGGGTATCGAGTCGCGAGGCAATGCGAGGCATGGACTTGTCACGTCTCAATAATTGTCGGACAATCATACAATCGCTTCCCGCTGGAAGACAAGCTCATGTCCTTCATTGACACCGGCTGCGGCCTCGACGAGGCCACCGAGGAGATCCGGGCGCAGGTACGCCGATTCGCCGCCGAACGCATCGCGCCCCGCGCCGCCGAAATCGACCGCAGCAACGAGTTTCCCCGTGACCTGTGGCCGCAGCTCGGAGCGCTCGGCCTGCTCGGAGTCACCGTGCCGGAGCGCTGGGGCGGCGCCGGCCTGGGTTATCTGGCGCATGTCGTCGCCATGGAGGAAATCTCGCGCGCCTCGGGATCCGTCGGCCTCTCGTACGGTGCGCATTCCAACTTGTGCGTCAACCAGCTGCGCCTCAACGGCACCGATGCGCAGCGCGATCGCTATCTGCCGAAGCTCCTCAGCGGCGCGCACGTCGGCGCGCTCGCCATGTCCGAGCCGCAGGCCGGATCCGACGTGACCTCGATGCAGCTGTTCGCGCAGAAGCGCGGCGGGTACTACTTCCTCACCGGACGCAAGATGTGGATCACCAACGGACCGGACGCCGACGTGCTGGTCGTTTACGCCAAGACGGACCGTAATGCCGGCAGCCGCGGCATCACGGCATTCATCGTGGAACGGGGCTTCGCCGGCTTCAGCACCGCGCAGAAGCTGGACAAACTCGGGATGCGCGGCTCGAGCACCTGCGAGCTGGTGTTCGAGGAGTGCCCCGTACCGCAGGAGAACCGGCTGGGCGAGGAGAACTCCGGCGTGCGCGTGCTGATGAGCGGCCTCGACTACGAGCGCGTGGTGCTCGCCGGCGGACCGCTCGGCCTGATGGCCGCGGCGCTCGAGCTGGTGCTGCCCTACGTACGCGAGCGCAAGCAGTTCGGCCAGCCCATCGGCACGTTCGAGTTGATGCAGGCGAAAGTCGCCGACATGTATGCCGCCCTCGGCGCCTGCCGCGCATACGTGTACACCGTCGCGCGCGCGTGCGACGCCGGCCGGGTCAAGCGCCAGGATGCGGCCGCCTGCATTCTGTTCGCGGCCGAGAAGGCCACCGCCGTGGCACTCGAGGCGATCCAGGCACTGGGCGGCAACGGTTATATCAACGACTACCCGGCCGGCAGGCTGCTGCGCGACGCCAAGCTCTACGAAATCGGCGCCGGCACGCAGGAGATCCGCCGCATGTTGATCGGCCGGGAGCTGTTCGAGCACGCCGCCTGAGCCCGAATGAGCATCGAGTTCGAGCAACTGCCCCTCGCGCCGGCTTACCGCAAGGTGGCCGCGGCGATCACCGAGCGCATCGTCAGCCGCGCGCTGCGCGAAGGCGAGCGCCTGCCCCCCGAGACCGAGCTCGCCCGTCAGCTGGGCGTCAACCGTTCGACGGTTCGCGAGGCGCTGCGCGAACTCGAGTGCAGCGGCCTGCTTGAGCGCCGCCCGGGCTCCAAGCGCATGACGGTCAGCCGGCCCAGGCACGGCGAGGTGGCCCGGGATGTCAGCCGCGCCTTGGCGCTGCACGACGTCACGTTTCTCGAGGTGTGGGAGGCGCTGCGGCATTTCGAGCCGCCCATCGCCGAGGTCGCCGCACGCGAGCGCAGCACACCGGACCTCGAGCGCCTGGCGCACGCCCACAAGCTGTTCGGTGCCGAGAACCGTGCGGCCGACGAGGCGGTGCACCACACGGCGGAGTTCTTCCGCGCCCTCGGCGCGGCCACCCACAACCAGGTTCTCGCGCTCGTGCACGAGCCTCTGATCCAGCTGCTCGAGCCCTCGTTGCGCGACATGATCGACCAAGTGCCGCAGGCGCGCTCGCGCATCGCCGCGGCGCAGCGGCGCATACTCGATGCCGTTGGCGCCCGCGACAGCGAGGCGGCCGGTGCCTGGATGGCCAGACACGTCCGCGATTTCAGGAAGGGCTACGAGCTGGCCGGCATCGCGCTCGGCCACCGCATCGGATGAGCTTCCGGGCCGATGGCGCGATACGCCGGGCTACACGAACAGATCCGACAGCAAGTCCTCTTCGCGCGCCGACGCATCGCGATACGGCGAAAAATCGCTGACGCCTTCCTCGCGCAGCACCTGCTCGTCGATGCAGAACTGCCCGGTGAAGGCGCGACTGTCGCGCTTCACCAGCGCGCAGGCGGCGTCGGCGACGATCTCGGGCGAGCGCACACGGCGCAACGCGTCGGCGGGCGCGTCGCGCAGAGCCACCTGCAGCGCCGCCGTGCCGATGACGGTGCGCGGCCAGAGCGCGTTCACCGCAATGCCCTCGGCGGCCAACTCGCCGGCGAGTCCCAACACGCACAGGCTCATGCCGAACTTCGCCAGTGAATACGGTAAGTGCGGAGCGAACCAGCGCGGCTCCAGCTTCAGCGGCGGCGCGAGCACCAGAATGTGCGGATTGGCCGAGCGCGCGAGGTGGGCCGAGGCGAGCTTGCTGCACAGCAGCGTGCCGCGCGTGTTGACCGCATGCATCAGATCGAAACGGCGCATCTCGGTAGCGCGCGTCGGCGTCAAACTGATCGCACTGGCATTGTTGATCAGGATGTCGATGCCGCCGAATACCGCCGCGGTCCTCTCGATCGCCGCGCGAACCTGCTCGTCGTCGCGGATATCGACCGCGAGCGCGAGCGCCTTGCCGCCGGCGGCCTCGATCTGTTCGGCGGCCGTGTAAATCGTGCCCGGCAGTTTCGGATGCGGCTCGGTGGTCTTGGCCGCCACGGCCACGTTCGCGCCCTCCCGCGCCGCCCGCAGCGCGATGGCGAGCCCGATGCCGCGGCTCGCGCCCGTGATGAACAGGGTTCGTCCCCGCAGATCCGCATGCTGGCTTCGCCCCATGACCCCATCTCACCGTCAGACCGCCCGACGCGGCAGGCCGATCTTAGCAGCCGCCGCTGTCGCACCGCGCCGACGAAGGGGCCGAAATGCCTCACCGGCATGAGTACATGCCGCAATTTCACCCCATTTCAGCCGATGGCCCCTTAAAATGCGCGCCGCCGACGCATCAACCCGAACACAGAGGTGGCACACTTGGCGGCGATTGGAACGGAGCGGGTACTGTCGGTCCAGCATTGGACCGACACGCAATTCACATTTACCACCACCCGCGATGCGGGGCTGCGCTTCGAGAACGGCCAGTTCGTCATGGTCGGGCTCGCGGTGGATGAGCGGCTGCTGTTGCGCGCCTACAGCATCGCCAGCGCCAATCACGAGGAGCATCTGGAGTTCCTCAGCATCAAGGTCCCCGACGGCCCGCTCACCTCCCGCCTGCAACACATCCGCGAGGGCGATGAGGTGCTGGTCAGCCGCAAGCCCACCGGGACACTGGTACTGCACGATCTGAAGCCCGGCAAGCGGCTGTATCTGCTGTCCACCGGCACCGGAGCGGCGCCCTTCATGAGCGTCATCAAGGATCCGCAAGCCTACGAGCACTTCGAGAAGGTGATCTTCGTGCACGGCGTGCGCTGGGCGCGCGAGACGGCCGTGCTCAAGCACCGCATCGAGGAGCTCAGGGCCCACGAGTTGCTCGGCGAATGGGTGCGCGAGAAACTTCTGTACTACCCGGCCGTGACGCGCGAGCCGCACGTCAACCGCGGCCGGCTCACGCACCTCATCGAGTCCGGACGGCTGTCCTACGATCTGGGACTGCCGCCGCTCGATCCCGGCGAGGACCGCGCCATGGTATGCGGCAGTCCCGCCATGCTCGCCGACACCTGCGCCCTGCTCGACGGCCGCGGCTTCCAAATGTCGCCGCACATCGGCGAGACCGGCGACTACGTGATCGAGCGAGCCTTCGTCGCCAAGTAACCTCGGACCGGCGCCGGCGCCGACGGCAGGGCAGCCGCGCACCCACTCGACACTGCGCCGCACGCACCCGCTTCGAGGTGAGCGGGCGCGGTTCGGTTCGAGGCCGTGGGCCTACCGGACCGCAGCGAGTCTGACCGCGGCCCTGGCATCGGCCCGGGCGGCCCACAGCCAGAACAACCCGCTCACCACCACCACGAACGGCACGATCATGACCGCCGCACCGAGCGAGGTCGCATCCGACACTCCACCGATGATGGTGGGAGAGATGGCGTCCCCCAGCGCGTGAATGACGAAGATGCTGAGTGCCACCGCACATGCCCGCTCCGCGGGACTGACCAGATTGACGATCGCCGTGTTGATCGGTCCGGTGGACATGAACAGCAACAGCTCGGCCACCACGAGCGCGCCGTAGAACACCGAGGGCGAGCTCGAGGCGAGCGCCAGGTACGTCGCCGGCACCGCCAGCAGCGTGACCCACCCGGACATCCACAGATAGGCCTGGGGCGAGAACTTCAGCCAGTAATCCCCCAGCCATCCGCCCACGAAGGTGCCCACGAACCCGGTGACGACCACGATCGCCCCGAAGCCCTCGGTGGCCTGAGCCGTCGACACGCCGCGCACCTGCTCGAGGAACGTCGGCATCCACACCGCCAGGCCGCCGACCGCGAAGGTGTAGGCCGCATAGCCGAGCACGGTGAGCAGGTAGGGCCTCTGGCGCAGTAGGCGCGCATAGACGGCCCAGGACCCCGCCTGCGTCCCGAGCGTCATCCCGCCTCCGGCGGCGACCGAGACGTCATCGTTGTCATGGGCGCCGCGCGGAGGATCGGGCAGGTGCCAGATCCACGCCGCCAGCACGATCCCCGGGATGCCCGCCACGTAGAACGCGGCGCGCCAGCCGTAGTGCACCAGGACGATGCCGCCGACGATGTAACCGAGCGCCGCACCCACCGGGATCGCCATATTGAAAACGGCGAAAGCCCGACCGCGGGTACGCCGCACGAAATAATCGGCCAGGAGCGACGGCGCGATGGTGCCATAGGCGGCCTCGCCGATTCCCACCACGGCACGCGCGCCCAGCAGTTGCACGTAATTGTGCGCGAGGCCCGAGAGGCCCGTGGCCAGGCTCCAGATCAGCACTCCGATCGCGATCGGCCGGGTGCGCGAGCCGCGATCGCCCAGACGCCCGAAGATCGGCGCCGTCAGCAGGTACACGATGAGAAAGCCGCTCATCAGCGTACCGAGCTGGAAGTCATCGAGCCCCATGGGCGCGCGCTGCAGCGCGGGCAGGAGCGCGGAGACGACGTAGCGATCCAGATAGTTGAGCAGGTTGACGGCGGTCAGCACCGACAGTGAGACCACCGAAGCGCGCCGCAGCGTGCGGGTCGAATCACTCACTCGAGTGCGCGCCTCAGGCCGCCACCGGCGTCGCCACCGTCTCGCTCACCTCGAGCAGCAGAGGCATGCGGATCTCGGCGACCCACAGGCCGCAGGGTCGCGCGACCGCATCGAACACGGCCTGCTCGCCGAACTGGATCGCCAGCCGCTCGCGCACGTTCTTCAAGCCGATTCCGTCCCTGCCCACAGCCGCATCCGCGCCGATCGTGTTGGTTACACGCAGTATCAGGTGCGCCTCGTCCGCGATCGCCTCGACCACGATCTGCACCGCTTCGACGTGGCTGGCAAGGCCATGCACCACCGCATTCTCGATCAGCGGCTGCAGGATCAGGCTCGGCACCCAAGCCCGAGGCGCGCGTTCGGGGACCGGCACCGATACGGTCAGCCGGTCGGCGAAGCGCCGCTGCTGCAACCCGAGGTACAGACGCACGAAGTGCAGCTCGTCGGCTAGACGCGAGAATTCCCGCTCGCCCGCGTACAGCAGACGGCGCAGCAAATCGGCGAGCTGCACGATCATGGTGCGCGCATCGGCCGGATCGCCGTCGATCTGTCCATGAATGGTGTTGAGCAGATTGAAGAGCGAGTGCGGCGAAAGCTGCATGCGCAGCGCGGCGAGGTGCGCCGCGGAAAGCGCCCGCTCGAGCGCCGCCGAACGGATGTGAGAATCGCGCAGGCGACGATAGATATCGAACCCGGTCGCCAGTGCCAGCCCGAATCCATACGTCAGCAGGAAACTCGTCGCGCTGGCCACCCAGATCTGGATCAGCGGCACGAGCTGCGCCGGCCCGGTGTCATTGACCGTGGTGAATTGCAGCAGCGCCCGATGCACCCCGACCAGCGCCGCATCGCCGAGCCAGAGCGCAGGCTCGGCGAGGATCGCGAACCCGACCGCCAAGAGCACCTGCAGGGGCACACGCCGGAGGATCGGCTGCCATCCCATGCGCAGCGAGACCCATACGCATCCGACCAGGACAGGATACAGCAGCAGATGCTGCAGGAGCCGCGCCTGCCAGGGTGCGAACAGATCCACGTGCATCGCGGTGAGACTCGATTGCAGCTGGTTCGCGTAGAGCACGTCAGAGAGCGCCACGTAAATCCAAAATACCGTGACGATCAGCAGAAGCGGCCGGGATCGCGAGCTCATCTGTCGACGTTACGCCTTCGCCCACGCATGGTGTGTTGCGCACCGCCGACAGTCCATCATGACGGCCGCGCCACTCTCCGGTACAGTCCTGCCATGGAAATATACAAGGAATTCCGCCTGGAGGCGGCCCATCGCCTGCCCAATGTCCCACCGGGGCACAAATGTTTCCGCCTCCATGGACACTCGTTCCACATCGGCGTGCACGTGGACGGGCCTCTCGATCCGGTGTCGGGCTGGGTGTGTGATTTCTCGGCTTTGAAAAGCGCCTTTGCTCCCGTGCATGAGGCGCTCGACCACCAATACCTCAACGACGTGCCGGGTCTGGAGAATCCGACCAGCGAGCATCTGGCGATCTGGATCTGGGAGCGGCTGAAGCCGGCATTGCCCATGCTCAGCCGCATCACGGTCCGGGAGACCTGCACCAGCGGGTGCGAATACCGCGGATGAGCCGGCGCCGGGGAACACCCGTCCCGGCCGCAACGGATGCCCTGGCCACCGCACGACCCGTGTGATGCTCCGCCCGTTGGAAGGCAATGGCGACCCTCTGGCCCGGATACCGGGAGCATGGCGCCTCACCGGCATCGTCCGCCGAGCAACCCCGCCTTCAGCGCCTTCCCAGGCGGACGGGCCCCCAGCCAGATCCCCAGGAACGCCCGCGCGAAATCCGCGCCGGGGATCGTACCCTGCTTCACACCGTCGAGCAGGTATTCGATGCCCTGGCCTCTGGTGTGGACGAAGGTCATGGTCTGACCGGAATCGACCCCGTGCATCCATCCGTCGAGCAGGGCGATCCGGGAGCGCAGCTGCGCCAGCCGGCCCTGCGCACTGCGGGCGAACCCTTCCCGCCACGCATCGCGCAGCTCGCCAGTGGTGACGTGCCAGAGAAAATGGAGCGCGATCTCGCTCGACTCGTCGTGGCGCAGAATCGCGGCGGCATCGCTCGATCGGTGCGCCAGATAGAGCGCCCCGACGTAGACTTTGATCCTAAAGAACGTGGCCTTGCGAATGCCGAGGCCGTTGAGCGCCAGCACCTGACCGTGCACCGTCACCTGATCGGGAAACGACACGCCGTCGCATTGCCCCGCGTGAACCGCCCCGCCGGCCATCGCCAGCGCGGCGGCAAGCACCACACACTCGAGCCGGATTCTCATATGCCCCCCGACGTCCCGAAGCGTGCAGGGACGTGCCGGCAAGCCTAGCACGGAGACCTTCAGACCGGCACGAGGGCCACGGCGCTCATGCCGATTGCGTCTGTGGCGGCGCCCCGACCGCCTCCGCGGCACGCCGCACGTCGTAGACCCTGGCATCGACCTTCAGGTACGCCACGCCCTCCTCGGGGACCACCACCGCCTCGGCCACCCCCGGAACCTCACGCAGCGCCGCCGCGACCTGCCGCGCATCGCGCGTTCCCTCGCCCAGGCGCAGCACGCGCGAGGCCAGGTAGGTCGGTTGGGGCATGGTGGCCGCGAGCACCAGCCACAGCGCCGCGAGCACCCCGTTGAATTCGAACACCGCGCCCGTGCCGGCATGCTGGTGCATCCAGCCGCCCACGGCCCCGCCGACGAAGATCCCAAGGAACTGCGAGCTCGAATACACGCCGGTGGCCGTGCCCGTGGCCGCGGTCGGCGCGGTCTTGGTCACCAACGACGGCAGGCTCGCCTCCATTATGTTGAAAGCGGCGAAAAACACCGTCAGCGCCGCGAGCAACATCACTCGCTCGTCTCCGACGGCTGCCAACACGATCTGACTGACCAGGAGCGCCGCGACCGCCGTAACGAGCACCCCTTTCATGCGTCGGCGGCGCTCACCGACGATGATCACAGGCACCATGATGGCCACCGAGATCAGCAGAATCGGCAGATACACCCCCCAATCGCTGCGGCTGCCGAGACCGAGAGTGCGGGCGAACAGCACGGGAACGACGAGAAAGCTCGCCGTCAGCATCGCGTGCAGGGTGAAGATGCCGAAATCCAGGCGCAACAGCTGCGGGTTGCGCAACGCGGCGCCCAGCATTGCCGGAACCGGCTCGGCTTCTCGATGCACCCGGCGCCGCTGCGGCGTCGGCACCGCAAACAGCGTGACGAGGATGCCGGCGACCGCCAATGCGCTCATCAGCCAAAAGATCCCCGATACGCCGACCCAGCTGGCAATCACCGGGCCCAGGACGATCGCCACGAGGAAGGACAGGCCGATGGTGATGCCGACCAGGGCCATGGCTTTGGTGCGATTTTCCTCGGCGGTCAGATCGGCCACCAGCGCCAGGACCACTGAGCCGACCGCCCCGGCCCCCTGCAGCGCGCGCGCGCCGATCATCGCATCGATCGAATGCGCCCGGGCCGCCCACACGCTGCCCACACCGAACAGCACCAACCCCACCACCACCATCACCTTGCGGCCGACGCGGTCCGAGAGCACGCCGAAGGGCATCTGCAACAGACCCTGCGTGAGACCATAGATGCCGAGCGCGAGCCCGATGGTCGAGGCGGTAGCGCCGGTGAGGCCGCGCGCGAACAGCGCGAACACCGGATATATCATGAACAGGCCCAGCATGCGCAGGGAAAAGACCGCGGCGAGTGAGGCGGCGGCGCGCAGTTCGTGTTTGGGCATCTGGATCTGGTGCTTCCGGTGCGCGCTCGGCGCCGAGGGAACGTTGAAGTTTACTTCGGATAGTCCGCGACCGCCACCCGGATGCGGCGCCCGCAACTGTCGCCGCGCGGCATTTGAACCCGTCTCGCCGCCCGCATAGACTCTCGCGCACGAACATCTTCGCCGCTCCCGGACCGATCTCATGCAGGGCTCTTTGTTCCGCTTCTACGTGCACGAGGGACATCGCCACCAGGGCAGGCTCGTCTGGGAGTGGCTGCTCGAACAGGGCAATCGACTCGGAATCCGGGGCGGTTCGGCGTTCAAAGCCATGGCCGGTTTCGGCCGTCACCACGCCCTGCACGAGGCGCGCTTCTTCGAGCTCGCCGGCTCGCTCACGGTGGAAGTGGAATTCATCGCCACCGAGGTGGAGGCGCGCCAGCTCCTCGACCTGCTGCACCGCGAGAAGGTACGGCTGTTCTACGCTTACATGCCGGCGCGATTCGGCGTGATCAATCCCGACTCGGCCGATCCACCGGCGGCCGGCGAGGATCCCTGATCCGGCGGGCCGCCCGGCGCTGCTCCGTGCGGACGTTGCCAGGATCGAGGCACGGCCCGGACCGCGCGGCCCGGGCCGTGCGACGCGCTGCCGACCCTCAGCGCCCGGCGTGCGGCGCCATGATCTTCGCCAGCATGTTCACGGTGCCGGGGATCCGCACCAGGTGCGGATAGCGCGG
>JAJZZR010000019.1 GCA_021797465.1 Pseudomonadota bacterium
TGGATCTGGAGCATCGCCGTCTACCCCGTGCTCTGCAGACCCTGTGCGATGCCCGCGATGCTCACCAACAGCGCCTCGAACAGCTCGCGTTCCGCGCGGTCGCCGGCGCGCCACCGCCCCAACAGGTCGACTTGCATCAGGTTCATCGGGTCGATGTACGGATTGCGCAAGCGGATGCCGCGTTGCAGCGTCGGGTCGCCGTCGAGCAACTCGGCGGCACCCTTGAGCTTCAGCACCTGCTCGCGTGTCAGCAGGTACTCGGCGCGGATGATCTCGGCGAACCGCAGCAGCCCTTCGGGCACGAGCGCGTGGTAGGCCGCGGCGATGTCCAGATCCGCGCGCGCCAGCATCGATTCGACGTCGTCGATGAGATTGCGCAGGAAGTACCACTGCTCGTACGCGGCGCGCAGCACGGGCGCGCCGTGGCGCTCGGTGGCGGCCTTCAAGCCCGAGCCGGCGCCGAACCACGCCGGCAGCAGATGGCGGGTCTGTGTCCAGGCGAACACCCACGGCACCGGCAGCAGCTTGGCGATGCCTTCACCCTCGTGACGGTGCACGGTGCGCGAGCCGACCTGCATGCGCTCGATGACGTCGATCGGCGTCACGGCGCGAAAGAACTCGTGGAAGCCGCGCTGCTCGTACACCAGCGAACGGTAGACGTCGCGGCTGACCGCGGCGATGGTGGCGGCGCATGCCATGTGCTCGGGCGCAGTGGGGCGCGCGGAGCGCTCGCCAGCGGCCAGGCTGAGCGCGTTGAAGGCCCGCTCCAGGGTGCGCATGGCGATCGGGCGCAGTCCGTACCCGTGTCTGATGGTCTCGCCCTGCTCGCGCAGGCGCAGCGCGCGGTCGATCACTCCCGGGGGTGCGGATCGCACCAGCCGGTCCACGCGCCCTCCGCCGCGCGCCAGGCTGGCGCCGCGCACGTGCATGAGCGTGAACCGCTGGCGGGCGGCTCCGAGGGTCTCGGCCAGCGCGTGCTGCGCCTGATGGATGGCGAAGCGCGAGGCGCACAGGCCGGCATCCATGTTGCTGTCGGAGTAGCCAATCAGCACGTGCTGGTGGCCGCCGCGGCTCTCCAGGTGGCGCCGGTAGACCGGCTCGCCGAGCAATTGCTGCATGATCGCGCCGCTGCGCTCGAGCGCGGCGATCGATTCCAGCTGCGGGGCCACGTCCAGCGCGACCTCCCCGGTGTCGCGGTCGAACACGGACGCCCAGCGGGCGAGCAGCAGGGCCGCGAGCACGTCATCGACGCCCTCCGTGCCGCTCACGACGAACGAGCCGATCGCCTCGGCGCCGTAGCGGTGGCGCATTTGCGCGAAGGTCTCGAACACCGCGAGGTTGCGCCGCGCGAGCGCATCGAGCTCCACGCGCGGTCCGAGGTCTTTTTCCAGCGCCTCGATCAGCACCCGGGCGCGCTCGGCGCTCGGGCGCCGCGGCCAGAGCGGGTCGTCGGTCCCTTGCGCGATGATCCGATGCAGGACGCTGGCGTGCTGGCGGACATCGAGGCAGGCCAGGTGAAAGCCGAAGGTATCGATGCGGCGCAGCAGGCGGCGTATCTGAAACAGGCCGGCGTGCGCGCCCTGGTTGGCCTGCAGGCTCTCGGCGATCAGCTGTACGTCGTCGCGGAACTGGCGCGCGCTGCCGTAACTGTTGCCCCTGCCCTCCTGGGTGTCGCGCAGGCGCAGGGCGAGCTGCGAGAGGAACAGGCGGTAGGGCATGCGATCCCGGCGACCGAGCATGGCGGGGCGCGCGCCGGGGGCGAGCCGTGTGTAGTTCTCGATCCGTTGGCTCAGCTTGCGCGAGACGCCGATGCGCCGCTCGCCCTGCGAGAGTCGGTCGGCGAGCTTCTGACAGTCGGCGATATAGGCGCCGAGGAGCATGTGTTGGTGGCGTGCCACGGTCTCGCGGATCGTCTTGGCGTGCACGTCGGTATGACCGTCCATGTCCCCGCCCACCCATGAGCCGAAGCGCAGTATGCAGGGCAACTCGAACGAGTCGCTCGGCACCGCGAAGACCTTGGCGAGCGCGAGCGCGATTTCCTCGTAGAACGCCGGCACCACGCGATACAGGATCTCGACCAGGTAGAACACGACCTGCTCGCGCTCATCGCCCACCGTGAGTTGCTTGCGCGGCAGCTCCTCGGTCTGCCACGCCGTGGTGAGCTCGAAGCGGATCGCGTTCCACAGGGTGCGCAGCTCTTGCGGTATCAGCGTCGGATCGAGGCGCTCGAGCAGCCGTTGCGCGACGCGGTGCTGCTTGCGCAGCAGCGTGCGCCGCACCGCGTGCAGGGCGTGGGCGGCGAACACCGGCTCGATGTGCAGCGAGCCGATGAGCGTGAGTGTTTCCTCGAGACTCATGCCGCGCTGGCGCAGCTCGGCGATGGCGCTCTCCACGCCGCCCGGCTGCGGATGCTCAGTGTCACGGAAATACTCGCGGCGCCGGCGGATGCGGTGCACGCTCTCGGCCAGATTCATCGTGCGAAACCACGTGGAGAAGGCGCGCAGCAGATCCCGGGCGAGCGCCGGGGAGCGATCGCGAACGGAGGCGCAAAGCTCGGCGGCGGCCTGTGGATCGCCCTCGCGTCGGGCGATGGCCGCGCGGCGGTCGAGCTCGACCAGCTCGAACAGGGCCTCGCCGCCTTGCTCGCGCAGGATTTGCCCGATCAGCTCCCCGAGTTCATGCACGTCGGCGCGCAGGGCCGCGTGCTCGGGCGGAAATTGAATGTCACTTCGGTTCACCGGAGGACGGGATTGTAGCGTAGGCCGCAGCCCGTCCGGTGACCGACACGCTCACGGTGGCCGCAGTGCCGGGTGTGGGATGCCGGCTGGGCGATCGCTCCGCGCAGCGTCCGGATACGTCCGTCGCGCCGCTGTGGGCGGCCCAAACGAAAGAGCCCCGCGCGAAGGCGGGGCTCTCTTCGAGTCATCAGGCGTGTCGCTTAGCCGGGTTTCTTCTTCTTCATCATCGTGTGCTTCATGGCCTTCTTCGGCGCCCACTTCTTGTGCATGGCAGCACTCTTGTGAGTCCATTTCTTATGAGCCCAGGCCTTCTTGTGCGCCCACTTCTTCTGCATGGCGCCCTTGTGGGCCCAGGCCTTGTGCATGGCTTTCTTCACGACATGGTGCGGGGGCGTGGCCGGAGCCGCAACGGCGGCAACTGGAGCGACTGCCAGAGAGCCGGCGACCAGCAACGCACCGAGGACAGGGACGAGCTTCTTGAACATCGACGTCTCCAACGAGAGATTGAGCGGTTGACGAGTGCCCCGGGCGATCGGCACCGGAACGGCGCTGATTATCGCAGCAAGGGCTGCGCCGCGACCGTGGATGACCAGAACGTAATGTTGGGACGCCCTACTGTCCCTGAAAAGCGACAAGGCTGTGGACGGGCACGTGGAGGGCTTCCAGGCGGCGGGCGCCGCCGAGCTCCGGCAGGTCGATGACGAAGCAGGCCGCCAGGATCTCCGCCCCGAGCGAGCGCAGCAGCTTGACGGCGGCTTCCGCAGTCCCGCCGGTGGCAATCAGGTCGTCGATCAGGAGTACCTGTTCTCCCGGCTCGATGGCATCGCGGTGCATCTCCATCTCGTCGAGACCGTACTCGAGCGAGTACGCCACGCGCACCGTCTCGTGCGGAAGCTTGCCCTTCTTGCGGATGGGGATGAAGCCGGCGCCGACCCGGTGCGCAACCGCGCCGCCGAGGATGAATCCGCGTGCCTCGATGCCGGCCACGTGGGCGATCTGCCGATCAGCCCAAGGCCGCGACAGCTCCGCGACGGCGAGTTGGAACATTGGCGCGTCGCCGAGCAGCGTGGTGATGTCCCGAAATAGAATCCCGGGTTTCGGATAGTCGGGAATGCAGCGGATCGCGGTGCGCAGCGCGTGAAGGTCAGCGGAATCCATGGCGGGACTGTACACGGAAAGTGCCTGAATTGTGTCATGATCGATCCATGGAGGCGATCGATCTTCTCTTGAACCGCTGCTCGGCGATGACCCTGCATGAGCCGGGACCCGACGCCGCGGCACTGGAGCTGCTGCTGGCCAGCGCGGCGCGTGCGCCCGATCACGGCCGGCTGCGCCCCTGGCGATTCATCGTGATCCGAGACGCGGCGCGCGAACACTTTGGCGCGCTGCTCGCCGATCAGTTGCGCCGCGTGCGCCCCGCCTCGAGTCCCGAAGCGCTCGAGCGGGAGCGATTGAAGGCGTTTCGCGCCCCGCTCATCATCGCTGTGGCAGCCGTGAAGGATCCCCGTTCCGGCGTGCCGATGATCGAACAGATACTGTCGGCGGGTGCGGCCGCGCAGAACATTCTATTGGCGGCGCGCGCGCTCGGGTTCAATGCCGTATGGAAGACCGGAGGCGCCGCGTACGACGATGAGGTGAAGCGCGCCCTGGGTATTGCGCCTGCCGATGCGCTGGTGGCGTTTCTCTACATCGGCACAGAGGCGCAGGGTCGGGACGCGCAAGCGCCCCGACCTGATTGGCACGACCGGGTGACTGACTGGCCCGTTCCGGGGGCGCCGGACACCTAGCGCCGCAACACCGGATAGTGGGCGAAGATCTCCTGAACGGATCGTTCGACCGATCGCCCCGGGTGACTCATCATGCCGTGCGAGAGCGTCGCAATGGCCGTGCCGCTCCACACGACCGACCGATCCGCGCGGTCGATCACCGAGATGGTCAGCGCCGACTTGGTCACGGTGTAGACGTCATTGTAGAAGCCGCCGCCCCAGCCCCAACCTCCCCAAGGGCCGCCCCAGCCCCAAGGACCATCGTCGTCGCCCCAGCCCCAACCTCCCCAAGGGCCGCCCCAGCCGCCGCCCCAGTAGGGTCCGGCGGGGTATGAGCTCACGACGCGGCTGTGCACGCGCACACGGAAATCCACCAGCAGATCGGGGTCAGCGCTGCGGGATACCCGCGTATAACCGCGCGATTCCATCTCGCCCGTGACATCCCGCTCGAGCAGCTGGGTCGTCAGTGATTTGTACGGTCCATGATCGGTGCCCGGATGGGCCACGAACGCGAACGTCTGCGCGCTGGCGAGATTGGCACCCATGGCCATGCGCGTGCGGATCACCGGCCCGGTAGCGCATGCCGCCAGCATCAATGTGGCTCCAGCCGCAGCCAGTAGCCCGATGAGTTTCGTTACTCGCATCACGGACTTCGCTTCCATTGTTGCTGCCTCTGCCCGATATGGACCATTGAAACGTCCGAGGGTTCCGGCGGTTGACGCCGATCGGAGACGTGTCGCACCGGGCACGCCGCGCTCCGGAACCGATCGCCCAAGGACGACTCTACACTGCCGGAATCGTTGGCGGTAGCGGAGCCGCTCAGGCCGCCGGAGTGACCGTGATGCCATAGTCTTCGCCCGCCCACCGGCCGTCCGACTGGCGCCGATAGGTCAGGTCGATCTTTTGGCCCGCTTGCAGCGACCGCGTATCGATCTCGACCAGGTGCAGGCCGAGCGGATTGGACTCGGTGGCGCGCTCTTCCGTGTTGTGCCAGCCGTCGAATCCCCATCGGAACAGTCCTGGTTCCGTCAGTGCAAGCGTCAGCGAGGCACCTTCGGGCAGGGCGCCGGGGGGGGCATGGGGCAACCAGAACACACGTTTCAGGGCCGGGCGCTTGCCCCCATAGCGACTCCAGACCGGCTCCGGCCGGTCGAACGGCCGGCCAATGGCGCGCGAGGCGGCGAGCTTGATGAACTCCGCGTGCGCCCACACCAGGGGCATGGCGCTGCCGGTCGGCCGACCCGGCTCGAGGAAGCGTTTGGCGATGGGTGCGGCATCCCAGACCTGCTCGGGCAACATCCCGCCGGTGGAGGCCATGCGGACCATCGCTTGCAGCAGCGGCAGGGGGTCGCGCCCGGCGGCGAGCTCATAGTGCGCGCGCTCGCCGGTGAGCAGCGGCCAGGCCCGCCCCCGGCCGGTGCCGTCGTAGGCCGAGCCGTCGTCATGCTCTCCATAGCCGTCGTCGTTGTAGCGGTGCCAGCTCGGCCCGTTCGGCGTATCGACCTTCAAGAGAGCATCGACGAGCGTGATCGTGCCGAGGACCAGAGGATCATCCGCGGCGCGCAGGCCGAACCGCACCAGCTGCAGGAAGTCGACACCGACCTGGGCATCGGCCGGCAGATCCGGATCGATAGCCTGATTGCGGATCGGCAGGGCGTTTCGCAACGCACCGCGGTCATGCAGAGCATCGGCCGGCGCCACGCGCACGTAGTACCCGGGAATGCCATGCTCTCTGGCGAGCGGTGTGTCGCAGGCCGCCGTCCAGTCCTCGAGGCTCGCGTTCCAATAGTCCGCAAGCGCCAGGGCAAGCTCGCGCGCGGTGGGCTCCAGGTGCGAGGCGCCGCACACCAGGGCCGCGACGCATGCCGAGAGCGTGAATGTGTTGATGCCCGCGTCCTCTTCCCAGCGGTCCTGGTCCGAGACCGGTCCGTTGCGCACGATGAACGAGAGCGCGTTGTGAATCATGCCCGCCACGTGCACCCCGTCGAGCGCCTTGCGCTCGTGCAGCGCGCAGGCGAGCAGTACCGGGAAAGCGGTCTCATCGAGCTGCACGGCGGTCCAGTACGGTGTGCCGCCGAGCCACTGATTCTGATTCCAATGGCCATCGGCCAGTTGCGTCGCTCGCAGGTAGCGCAGGGTGTCGAGCGCCTCACGCGCGGCGCCGAAGGCCAGCAGCGCGCCGGCGCACTCGCACAAGTCGCGCGGCCAGACCAGGTGATATCCGGCGCGCTCATCCTTGGTGTTGCCCCAGGGCACGCTCAGACTGGCGACCATCGCGCCGGGGAACGTCTTGCACTGGTGCGTACGCAGCACCATGGTCGAGACCCGGAACTGCTCGCGGCACTCCGGCGGCAACGCGCCGGCGAGCGGGGCGCGCTGCGAGCATTCTTTCTGCCACAGGGACCACTCGTTGATCTGCCGCTGCCAGCTCGCCTCGAACGGCTCGAAGAGCGCCGAGAGCGCCAGGGTCGCCGCCGACTCGGTGCTGCTGCTGATGCCGAGCGCGAGAATCGCCTTGCGCGGCAGCTCGCCCAGCAATGCGACATTGCCCGGGCCGGCGCACGCGTACTCCCAGCGCATCGCGCCGTTGCACGCAAAGTCCTGCCAGCCGTCGCTGGTGCCGACGTAACCGCAGCTCGCGCGGCCCCACGCGTCGTGCTGATCCGGATCGACCGCCCCGAGCGCAAGCGCGAACGGACCCTGCTCGCCGAGCAGGAGCCGATGTCCGCGGTGATCGGCCACGCTCACCCTGTTGTCATGTCCAGTCCCGCCGACGTGCGGAGCGAGCAGCGCGTACGGGCGCAAGCCCTCCTCGCCGGTGAGCTCGAGCTCGATCAGCAGCACGTCCCGCTCGGCGCAGGGCACGATCCGCAGCACCAGATCGAATCGCTCGTGATGATGTACGACGTGCACCGCGGGAATCCCGGGGCCGGCGAGCGTGATGGTCGGCTTGCCGAGGCGCTTGACCTCGACCCAGAAGCCGTTGTCGTCGGCGACGATGAAGCCGAGATCCCGAATCTGCGGAATGTCGACGCGCGGATAGTAGACCTCGTTGACGATCCCGCCGCCGATGGTGAACCACAGCCGCGAGCGGCCGAGCGAGCAACCGACGACGTCCTTGGCGCTGCTGCACCAGGTGGGCGCAAGACCCGGTGCTCCCGGAGCGTCGCGTGAGCCGTTTTCCGTCATGATCTTCAGCCTCCATCTGGACGGCCGCTTCCATCGAGCGTGCCAAAGACCGCTACCATACTGCATGCTCTGGTTGAAGGCATGGTGTCCAGGAGAGAACCGGTCCGCAGGTGCGCCGATTCGGCTGCGCCCGTTCCGCCGTGGGCGGCCCGTCGAGCACCCACGGGCGCTCGAGTCGAGCGTGGCTGTGGACCTGTCGTTCGCGGTGCGCGCAGGGCCGCGCCGCTCGCGTGAGGCGTCACCCCCCCGACCGCTTGGCTTCCCAGCCTCGCCGGCACAGTTCCGCCACGAGCCGGTCGCGATGCTCGCCCTGGATCTCGATGCGCCCCGCGCGTACCGCGCCGCCGGCGCCGCAGAGCTTCTTCAGCTCGCGCGCGAGGGTTTCGAGCTCGGTGCCGCCGAGCGGCAGGCCCACGATCACCGAGACGGCCTTGCCGCCGCGGCCGGCGATCTCGCGCCCGACCCGTACGCGCGCAGGTCCGGCCGGTGTCCCCGCCGGGCTGGCCATGGAGCGAGGGGACGCGGAGGGCGTGTGACGCAGCACAACGCCGCGGGCGGTGCGGTAGGATTTCATCGGGGCAATTATGGCTATCCCACGCCGCTCCGCCAATCTGCCGGCGCCGGTCGAGCATGCGATATTCATTGCGTTGTCTGTCCTTTTCGCGCACGGATTGGGACGTGCATTGCAGTTTTAAGGCGGTAAAATTTTCATCTTGCCGGAAAGCGGCGGTGGTAAGGCTCCAAGCTCATGACGCAGTCGCGCCTGCACATTCCCCATCCTCCGGCCCGCCCTGGGGAAACGCCGGACTTCGGTTACCTCAATATTCCGCCGGCCGGCAGCGCGGCCCGCCCGGATACGCTCGCTCCGGCGCTGCAGATCGAGGCTCTCGGCACCGGAATGGTCCGCGTGCTCGATGAGCAGGGGCACGCCGTGGGTCCGTGGAATCCGCACCTCGAGGCCGAGGAGCTGCAGGTTGCCCTGCGGCACATGGTGCTCACGCGCCGCTTCGATGAGCGCATGCAACGCATGCAGCGCCAGGGGCGGATCTCTTTCTATATGAAATCGACCGGCGAGGAGGCGGTGGCGGTCGCGCAGGCCATGGCGTTGCGGCCAGGCGATATGCTCTTCCCGTCCTATCGCACCCAGGGGCTGTTCGTAGTGCGCGGCAAGAGCCTGGTCGATTTGATGTGCCAGTGCCTCTCGAACACGCGCGACATGTGCCGCGGCCGGCAGATGCCGATCATGTATCACTGGGCCGAGGGCAATATCTTCTCGATCTCCGGTAACCTCGCCACGCAGTTTCCGCAGGCGGTCGGCTGGGCAATGGCCGCGGCGATCAAGGGCGAGGACCATCTGGCGGCGGCCTGGATCGGCGAGGGAGCGAGCGCCGAGGCCGATTTCCACCATGCCCTGACGTTCGCCGCGGTCTATCAGGCGCCGGTGATCCTCAACGTCGTCAACAATCAGTGGGCGATCTCCACCTTCCAGGGGTTTGCCGGCGGCGAGCAACGCACCTTTGCCCAGCGCGGCCCCGGCTACGGCATTCCGGGCGTGCGCGTCGACGGGAACGATTTCCTGGCGGTGCACGCGGTGACGAGCTGGGCCGCCGAGCGGGCCCGATCGGGGGGCGGACCGACTCTGATCGAGCTCGTCACCTACCGCGCGGCGGCGCATTCGACCAGCGACGACCCTGCACGCTACCGGCCGAAGGAGGAATGGCAGTCCTGGCCGCTCGGCGATCCGGTGGCGCGCCTGAAGGCGCATCTGATTGCACTCGGGGAGTGGTCCGAGGAGCGCCACGCGGCGCTCGAGAAGGAACTCGAGGCGCACGTGGCCGCCTGCTGGAAGGAGGCCGTCACGTATGGAACCCTCACCGAGGGGCCGACGCTCGATCCGCTCAGCATGTTCGAAGACGTCTTCCAGGAGATGCCCGCGCACCTGGAGCGCCAGCGCGAACAGTTGCGCCGTCTGTTGCACGAGCCGGATGCGGCCGGGCCGCGCAGCGACGCCGCGGAGGGCTGAGGCATGGCGCAAATGAACATGGTGCAGGCGATCAACTCGGCGCTCGATGTCATGCTGGGGCGCGATCCGCGGGTGGTGGTCTTCGGCGAGGACGTCGGCTACTTCGGCGGAGTGTTCCGCTGCACCGACGGGTTGCAGCGCAAGTACGGCGAGCACCGCGTGCTCGATACGCCGATCGCCGAAGGCGGCATCATCGCCGCGGCGATCGGCATGGGCGTCAACGGCCTGCGGCCGGTGGCGGAGATTCAATTCGCCGACTACATCTACCCCGCGTTCGATCAGATCGTGAGCGAGCTGGCCCGGCTGCGCTACCGCACGGCCGGGGACATTTACGCGCCGGTGACCATCCGTACCCCCTGCGGCGGCGGCATCCGCGGCGGCCAGACGCATTCGCAGAGCCCGGAGGGGGTTTTCACCCACGTCTGCGGCCTGAAGGTTGTGATGCCCTCGAATCCGCACGATGCGAAAGGTCTGCTGATCAGCTCGATCGAGAGCGAGGACCCGGTACTGTTCTTCGAGCCCAAGCGCATCTACAACGGACCCTTCGACGGCGATCCGCACAAACCCGCGGTGCCGTGGAGCAGCCATCCGAAGGGTGAGGTTCCGGACGGCCACTACGCCATTGCGCTCGGCAAGGCCGAAATCGTCCGTGCGGGCGCCGCCGCGACCCTCCTCACCTACGGCACCATGGTGCACGTGGCGGAGGCGGCGGTGCGACTCTCCGGCGTCGATGCCGAGATCATCGACGTGCGCTCCCTGGTGCCGCTGGACGTCGATACGCTGTGCACGTCGGTTTGCAAGACGGGCCGATGTGTCATTGTCCACGAGGCGACGCGCTTCAGCGGCTTCGGCGCGGAGTTGTCGGCCACCGTGCAAGAGGAATGCTTCTGGCACCTCGAGGCGCCCATCGCGCGGGTCACCGGCTGGGATACGCCGTATCCGCACGCGTTCGAGTGGGATTATTTCCCGGGGCCCGCGCGCATCGCCGCAGCGCTGCGCGCCGTGATGGAGAGCGCCGCATGAGCCGTTACGTCTTCAAGCTGCCCGATCTTGGCGAAGGCACGGTATCGGCCGAGGTCGTCAGCTGGCACGTCAAGCCCGGTGAGACCGTCGCCGAGGAGCAGGTGCTGGTCGAGGTGATGACC
>JAJZZR010000385.1 GCA_021797465.1 Pseudomonadota bacterium
AGCGTCACCACGGGAATGCGCGCCTCGGGATCGATGATCAGCATCGGCACGAACACGCCATGATCGAAGCCGCGCGCCGGGTCGGTGGCGGCCGCGCAGCCCGCAGCCCGCAGCAGCGTCACGACGTGCTCGGCGAGCTCTGGTGAGCCCGGCGCCCCGTAGCGCAGCCGATAGGTGTGCGCTGGGAAACCATAATAGTCGAACAGCATCTGCGGCGCGGGTGCGGTGCCGACCGTCGGCACGTCGGCTTCCCAATGCGCCGAGACCATGACGATTGCGCGCGGCGGCGCCGGCAGGCTGACCATCAGGCCGGCCAGATAGGCGCGCAGACCGTCATAGGCGCGCGGCCCGAACGGCTCGGGGAACTCCATCCAGAAACACGGTCCACCTCCGTGAGTGAGGTAGATCGCCGGCTGGCGCGCGAGGCTCGACATGGGCTTCTCCGCCTGATCGACTGCCATGCTAGCATTCTCGGCGCGATGAGCCACGAGTTCGGCAAGCATATGCCGGCGGCGGATCTGCCGATCCGGCCCGGCGAGCCGGTGCGACTTTCGGCGCGGGTCTGGCGTGTCACCTGCGGCAATGCCGGGATGATGACCGGCCCGGGCACGAACAGCTACCTGGTCGGCGTGGCGGACGAGTGGACATTGATCGATCCGGGTCCGGCGGATGCCGAGCACTTGCAGGCGCTGCAGGCTCTCGCCGCGGCGCCCATCCGTCGGATCCTCGTCACCCATACCCACCCCGACCACTCGCCCGGGGCGGCTGCGTTGCAGAAGCGGACGGGGGCCCGGCTGTTCGGGCGATCGAACGCGAACGCGCGCGGCCAGGATCCCAGCTTCGCTCCGCAACGCGAACTCGCCGATGGCGAGCGGATTGCGCTCGGTCCCGAGACGGCGCTGCGCGTCATTCACACTCCGGGTCACGCCTCGAATCATCTCTGTTACTTGCTCGAGCCGGAACGGCTGCTGTTCACCGGCGATCACGTCATTCAAGGCTCGACCGTGGTCATCGATCCGCCCGATGGCGACATGGCGCTCTACGTCACGTCGCTCGAGCGATTGTTGCGCGAGGACCTGGCGGCCCTCGCGCCCGGCCACGGCACGGTGATCGCTCGCCCCCACGAGGCGCTGCGTGCCCTCATTGCCCACCGGCTGTGGCGCGAGGCGCGGGTCCTCGCTGCATTGCGCGGCGGACGGCCCGCCGAACTGACGACGCTCGTGGCGCGGGTGTATGTCGATGTGCCTGCCGCGCTGCATCACCTCGCCGAACGCTCATTGCTCGCGCATCTGCTGAAGCTGCAGGCCGATGGCCGCGCGCACCAGAAGCATGGGTACTGGAGCGCCTGAGCCCCGGTGTCCGCCGCGCCGCCCCTCATGCCGCCGCGGTACGCGAGCGACCCGAGATCAGTCCGATGATGACCGGCATGACCAACAGCACCAACGGCAGCTGCAGCAGCGCCCCGGCGATGATCGCGATGGCGAGCGGCTGCAACATCTGGTCACCCGAGCCGCTGATCGCCGCCCCGAGCGGCAGCAGCGCCAGGATCATGGCGAGCGTGCTCATGGTGATCGGCCGCAGCCGGTTGCGGGCCGCCTCGTAGATCGCCTGCGGCGGCGGCATCGTCTTGCACAGCTCCTGGTACTCGGAGATCAGGAAGATCGCCATCTCCGTGGAGATGCCGATGATCATCACCATGCCCATCATGGCCGTGATGTTCAGCTGCACGCCGGTCAGCCACAGGCCGATGAACACCGCGCCGGTCGAGAACAGCGAGCTCGCAATGACGACAACGGGCAGCGAGAAGCGCTCGTACAGGAACAGGAGCAGGATCAACTCCGCGATGAGCGCCGCGGTGAACACCTTGATCATCCCGCGCACCGCCGCCTGCTCCTGCTTATACTGCCCGCCGAGGGTGTAATAGACCCCGCGCGGAATCATCCCCGGGCGCGCCAGTACACGCTGCACCTCCGCGATCGCCGCGCCGAGGCTGCCGCCGTCTCTGATTCGCGCGGTCACCGGCACGATCTGCGCGAGGTTGTTGCGGGTGAGGCGGGGCTGGCCGGCGACGAACTTGACCCGCGCCACGGTGGCGAGCCGCATGATCCGCCCGTCCGGCGCGCGAATGGGAAGATTCCCGAGCTCGTTCCGATAGATCCGCTTCTGCGGCGTATCGAGCCAGAGCCGCACGCCGACGTTGCGGACGGCGCCGAGATAGCGGGTCACGACCGAGCCGTACAGATAGTGATGCAGCTGGCTCGCCACATCCTGCGCCGTCACGCCCTCCATCGCCGCCGCCGCGCGCTTGACGTGGATCTCGAGCGCATCGCCCGCCGGCACCAACCCGCTGTCGACCGAGGTCGGCTGAATGTCTCTAACCTTGGCGATCGCCGCGGCCACCCGCAGGGCAACCGCGGGCAGCAACGCCGGATTCTGGGCCGTGAGGTCAATCACCACCGGCTGGGGGCGCCCGACCAGATCGCCGATCATGTCGCTCATCAGCTGCGCGGTGTCGAAGTGGATGCCGGGCACCTGCGCGGAGATCTTGCGCGAGATCTCGTCCATCACCGCCCAGATGTCCGGCCGCTTCGCCGCGGGAATGAGCCGCACGAAGAAATCGCCCTCGTAGGTCGCATTCAGGTCGCCTCCGAGCCCGGCGCCCGTGCGCCGCGAGAAGCTCTCGACGTACGGATCCTTCTCCAGAATCGACTCGATCTCGAGCAGCTCCCGGTTGGACTCGGCCAGGGAGGTCCCCGGCTTGGTGTGGTAATTGAGCACGAAACCGCCCTCGTCCATTCTCGGCATGAAGCCGGTAGCCACGTGCGTGTAGGCGAAAACCCCCATGACCAGCAGCACCACGATCCCCGGCACCAGCCACAGCGGCCGATCGAGCAGCCGGTTCAGGATCCGGCGGTGGCCGCGCACGAACCAGGTCTCCCGGCCGTGAGCGGGATCCTTGAACGTCTTGAAGTCAATGAAGCTGCGCGCCAGCAGCGGTACGGTGAAGGCCGTCAGCAGCAGCGAAATGATGAGTGCCGAGGCTACCGTGAGGGAAAGGAACTTGAAGAACGCTCCGGTGACACCCGAGAGAAAGGCCAGCGGGATGAAGATGATGGTGGTCGCCAGACTGGAGCCGAGCAACGGACCGAAGAATTCCTTGGCGGCCTGCAGAACCGTGGCCTGCGGGTTCACGATATGCGGCAGGCCCGTGCGGCGCGCGATGTGCTCGACCATGACGATCACGTCGTCAATCATCAGTCCGATCGCCGCGGCAATGCCGCCCAGAGTCATGATGTTCAGCGTCATGCCCAGCAGCGACAGCAGCAGCATCGTGATCAGCACCGACAGCGGCACCACGATCATGGCCACCATCATCACACGCCAGTTGCGCAGAAACGCCAACAGGACCATTCCGGCGAAGACCAGGCCGATCAGGATCGCCTCCTCGAGCGCCGACACCGAGGAGCGCACCAGCTGCGTCTGGTCATACCACTTGTCCAGATGGATGGCCGGCGGCTCGGTCCGCATGAACGCCGCCAGCTTGCGCTTGACCTCCTGGGCGAGCTTCAGGGAATCGGCGGAGCTTTGCTGATAGACATTGATATTCACGCCCGGGTGGCCATTGTCATCGACAATCAGCCACCTCGGCACCGACCCCATGGTGATCGTGGCGATCTGCCCGAGGCGCACGATGCCGTCGGGACCCACGCGCAGCGCGACGTTGCGCACCGAAGCAATCGAGTGGAAAGCGTTGTTGCTGATCGCCAGATACAGCAAGTCGTTGTCTTCCAGCCTCCCGATCCCGCGAATGATGTTGGTCTGCGCGAGCGCCTGGGAGACCTGTGTCAGCGTCAGTCCGTAGGCGGACAGCTCACGCGGATTGACACGGACTTCCACCTCCGGGGTCGATCCCCCGAGCACGCCCACCTTGCGCACGCCGGCGATGCCGGTGAGCAGCGGCGCGATCTGATACTTCGCCAGACGCCTGAGAACCGCGTACGAGACCGTGTTCGAGGTCAACGAGTAGGAGACGAACGGCATCAGGATGAATGGGCTCATTCTGATCACGATGTACGTAGTGCCCTTCGGCAGCGCCGGCGACTCCTGGGCGACGGCGGCGTCGACCCTCAGCACCGCCTGCTTCATGTTGGTGCCCCAGGGGAAGTCGACGAAGATCTGCGCCGATCCCCTCGCGGTGGTCGAGCTGACGTCCACGGCGCCCGGCACGGCCCTCGCCACGCGCTCCAGCGGCTCGGTCACATCGATCAACATCTGCCGCGGCGGCACGTGTCCGCTGCTCACCTCGACGCGGATACGCGGAAAACTGGTGACCGGGAAGAGCCCCACCGGTATGACGATCCACGCGAAGACCCCCGCCAACCCCAGCGCGAACGCGATCGTCAGCAACGAGCGCCGATGGCGCTCGATCCAATCGGTAAAAGTCACCGACCCGCTCCATGCGGGCGCGGATCGGCCAGGCGGACTCGCATGCCGTTGCTGAGCTGGTGGTTACCCGTCAACACCAGCGGCGCGCGCGCGATGAGCGGCCCGGTGATGACATTGCGGTCACCCAGGGAATCGATGATGCGTACGCGCACCTCGTGCGCAATCTGATCGACGGCTTGTACGACATACGTCGCGCCGCTGCTGTTGACCAGAATGGCGTCATGCGGTACGACGTAACCGCGCACCTCGCGTGTCGTGATCGCCGCCTCAGCCAACTCCCCGGGCATGAACTGCCCCGGCGGCAGCGCGATCTCGATCGGCACCAGCCCGGAGCCGGACAGGGCCACTTCCCCGCGCAGCACCACCCGCCCGACCACCGATCGATGCCCGCCGATCAGCGTGACACGCGCCTTGTCGCCGGCGTTGATTTCCCCCGCCTGGACGGGCACCACCCCGGCGGTCAGCACCAGTCCGCGCGGCGCGGCCAGATCCAGCAGAGGCGAGCCCGGCGTGACGATCGCGCCGGGGCTGGCCGTGAGCATGGTCACGATGGCGGAGAACGGCGCACGAACGACATTCGAGCCGGACGCCCCAAGCGACCGGAAGGCCAGCAGCTGCGCGCGCGCGTCGGTCATCGACTTCTCGGCGTCCGCCAACTGTTGCGCGGTCGCCAGGCGCTCGGCGACCAGCTTGCGGGTGCTCGCCAGCAGATGCCGCGCCACGGCCAGGGCGGATTGCGCCTGCGCATACGCGGCGGCGGTCTGCGGACTCGGCATCAGGCGCACGAGCGGCGCGCCCCGGGAGACCGCCTCTCCGAGACGCACATACACCTTGCCCACGACCGCCGACACCGGCGCCATGATGGTCTTGCGGCCCGTGCTGCTCGGGCCCACGGTGCCGTAAGCGATGACGTGGTGCCGCAGGGCCCCCTCCTTCAATGGCGCCAGCGTGACCAGCACGCTCGGGGTCACCGGGACGCGTGCGGCATAGGCCAGCGGCAATGCACCGAAAAGGCCGAGGCAGGCGGCGCGGGCAATGGGTCGACGGCTCATCGTTACGGTGTCCTCGGGTGTGCGGGCGGGACCATACGGATTCGCGGTAGCCCGAGCCCCAGATCGACGGTGAGGGCCACGCGCGCCTCTCCCAGGGAAAGCTCGAGCGCATGCGCCTCGATCCGGCGCTCCAGGGCGGTGGTCTCGTAGTCGACGAGGGAGCGCTGATCCAGATTCTCCTGCGCATAGGCCTTGCGGGCGGCTCTCGCCATCGACTCGGCCACGCGCGCCGCGCGGCGCGCGCGCCGGACATCGCCGGTCAGCTGGCGGATCCGCGCCGCCAGGCCCCGCGCCATCCCCACCGCCTGATCGAGCCGCGACTGATACTGCTCATGCAGCAGCCGGCGCGTCGCGCGCGCCACGGCGATCTGTCCCTGGTTGCGGTTGAAGATCGGCAGATCGAAGGCGGCGGTGGGACCGGCATTGCGGGTGTTGGTATTGTCCTGATCCCACTCGCCGCCCAGCGTCAGGAGGGGGAATTGCCCCATGATCGCCGTGCGCACGTTCTCGTCCGCCGAGCGGTACCCCAGCCTGAGCGCCACCAGGTCGGGACGACGCTCGGGCAAGCGGCCGATCTCGGACTTCAGCGAGGACGGCATCGGCGGGAGCACGGGCGCGGCGATGGCGAAGCGCGCGCCCGGGGCCAGTCCGAGCAATGCGTCGAGATCCTGCCAGCCCCGCAGTTGCGTGAGATTGGCCGTATCCAGGAATTGTTCCGCGGAAGCCTGGGCGGCGAGCAACGGCGCCAGCGCCGCAAGACCGAGAATGCGGGCCTTGGTGGCCGAGCGAACCGCGCGCACCTCCCGATTCAGCAGACCGAGCTCGCGTCGTGCGAGATTGACCGAGCGGCCGCCCCAATAAAGATTGAGCGCGAGTACACGCGCCTGCTGGGCGACTTGCCACTCTCGCCAAAGCAGATCCGCGTCCACCTGACCCAGCGCGAAGTGCGCCGATTCCACACGAGTGTGATAGGTCAGGATGGCGCGCACGTTCTCCGTGAGGATGGCCGTCCAGGACGGTGCGACGCCGGATGACAGCAGCGGCTCGAAGGTCAGGCTGGCCAGCGGATTCGGCAGCAGGGAGGCCTGCAGCACACCGGCCTGGGCAAGACCGCGCTCGCCCCGCTGCGAGCGCAGCGCGGGGTCGTTGAGCACCGCAAGCAGCCCGATGTCATCCAGCGAGAGCGGTCTGGAGAGGTCGATCCGCCTCGGGCGAGCGCCCGGACGCATCGGCGGCACTGTGGCGCGCAACAGCGACAGTCGCGGCGCGAGGTCCGCCCTGCGCGCAAGCGGCAGCGCGTGATACGTCGCGCAGCCACCGAGAAGCGCGACGGCGGCGCAGACGGCCGCCCGTACCAGGGCTCTGAAGGCGGCGAGGTCCGGCCTCAGCCCGCGCGGGCCGCCAGAACACCGTCGAGCCGAACTCGGGCCGCAACTGCCAATCCGAGACATGGGTCGTCTGTCTCTCCTCAAAATCATGTGAATAGCCTCTCGGGCGCCGGCGACCCTCAGGCTGGCGCCACACCTTGGCAGGCATTGCTGACCAAGTCCTGACGAGCGGCACAGGTCCGGAGTGCGGATAATACTCAGTAAAGTGTGCCTCCGGCACAGCCTCGGTAAAGGCCATGAGAGTACTGCTGGTCGAAGATCACCAGGCCATCCGCGAGATGATCGCCGATCATCTGCGCGAACGTGGTTTTGCCGTCGACGCGGTCGGACGCGGCGAGCAGGCGCTCGCCGCGGCGCGCATTGCGCCCATCGACGCCGTGGTGCTGGATCTCGGCCTGCCCGACACCGACGGCATTCAGCTGCTCGCGGCGTTACGCGCCCTGCATGCCGAGGTGCCGGCCATCGTCGTGACGGCGCGTGATGGACTCGATGATCGGCTATTGGGCCTGAATTCAGGCGCCGACGATTACATCGTCAAGCCGTTCAACCTCCTCGAGCTGGAAGCGCGCCTGCGCGCCGTGCTGCGCCGCGCCGGCAGCCGGCGCGACAGCTGCTACACGCTCGGCGGTGTGACGTTCGATACCGTCACGCGCGAGGCCACCGCGTTCGGCCGACCGCTCGATCTGACCCGACGGGAAGCCGCGCTGCTCGAGGAGCTGTTGCGGATGCCGGGCCAAGTCATCACCAAGGATCTCCTCGAAGACCGCCTCTACGCCTTGGAGGATGCCGGCAGCGCCAATGCCCTCGAGGCGGCCGTGTCGCGTCTGCGGCGCAAGCTGGCCGGCGCCCAGGTACCGCTGTCCATCGAGACCAAATGGGGCATCGGCTACCGCCTGGTCGAGGCCGCGGCGCGATGAGGCGCCCGCACAGTCTGAGGCTGCGGCTGCTCGGCGTCATGTTCGCGCTGTTCACGCTAGGGCTCGGCGCCTCGTTCGCCGAGTACCGCTTCGAGGTGCACAACATCATCGAGGGCCTGCACGCCCGAACGCTGCAGAACCAGGCGCGCGAGCTCACCGACGCGGTCCGCGTCGCTCCCGGCGGCGCGCTCAACCTGCACCTGCGCGCTGACTGGCGGCGCGTGTATGCCGATCCGTCGCGACAGTTCACTTTCACCGTGTTCGGCCCCGATCACCGTCCTCGCGCGTGGTCGGCGAACCTCTCGCGCCCTCTGCCCTACATCCCGGTGGCCGCGCGCGGTGGCGTGAGCCCCGTGGAATTCATCGGGGTGGGTGCCGACAAGAAACCCATCGTCGCGGCCCGCGCGGCGGATGGGAACACCGTGGTCGTCGCGCGGCGCGGCATGAGCCGCAGCACATTTGTCGATAGTCTGTTTGCGGAGGACTCGGAGCACCTGTCCGTGCTCATTCCCTTCGCGCTCGCCGCGCTCGGGCTGATTTGGCTGATCAGCGGCTGGAGCCTGCAGCCCACTGAGCGGGCCTCGCGGGAAGCCGCACGTGTCGGCCCGGGGCAACCGGACCTGCGCATCTCCGCCCAGGGGTTGCCGCGCGAGATCCAACCGCTGGTGGAAGCCGTCAACGGCGCGCTCGACCGCCTCTCGCGCGCCTATGCCATCGAGCGACGCCTCACAGCCGATGCCGCGCACGAACTGCGCACGCCGCTCGCCGTGCTGAATCTGCGTCTGCAGCGCGCGCGCCTGACCGGCACGACGGACTGGCCGGCGGTCGAGCGGGAGCTCAGCCAGATGGGCCGGCTGGTCGATCAACTCATCGACCTGGCGCGCAAGGAATCGCTCTCCCATGAGCACGGCGCGCAGGAGCTGCCGCTCGTCAACCTCTCGCGCCTGACGCGCGAGGCCGCGGCCCAGATGTTACCGCTGATGGAAGCGAAAGGCCGCCGGCTCGAGGTCGATGTACCCAACACGGCGCAACTGCGCGGCCGGGCGGATGACCTGCGCGACATGGTCCGCAATCTGCTCGACAACGCGCTGGTGCATGGCCGCGGCACCGTACGCGCACGCATCGTGCCCCCGCCGCCCGGCGGAACCACGCTGACGCTGCAGGTGCGCGACGAGGGCTCCGGCGTCCCGCCGGGGCAGGAGGACTCGGTCTTCGAGCGCTTCCACCGCCTGAATGCGCAAACTCCCGGCTCGGGCCTCGGACTGGCCATCGTACGTCAGGTAGCCCGCAGCCACGGCGGCAATGCCCGCTTCGCGCCGGGGGAAGGTCGGATCGTGGTGCAGCTGCCCTGCGAATCGCCGACGGCGTCGGCGCCCGCCCGGTCGCGGTTGAAAAACCCGCTTGCCGCCCCGATGACAGACGGCAGCGAAACGGAGACACATGATGATCGAGATCAACCGGACCACGTTTGAGCTCGAGGTTCTCGCGGCCTCCCGGCAACTGCCCGTCCTGGTGGACTTCTGGGCCCCGTGGTGCGGGCCCTGTCGCGCCCTGGGACCGGTGCTCGAGCGGTTGGAGACCGCCTATGCCGGGCGGTTCAAGCTGGTCAAGGTCAATTCCGACGAGAACCCCGAGCTCTCGCAGCAGTACATGGTGCGCAGCATCCCGTACGTGATCGCCTTCGTCGACGGCAATCCCGCCGATGGCTTCGTCGGCGCGCTGCCGGAGACCCAGGTGCGCGCGTTTCTCGATCGGCTGCTGCCCGGGCCGGCGGAGTCCGAGCGCCGCCGCGCCCACCAGCTGATCGGACAGGGGGATTTCGCCGGCGCAATTGCCGCGCTGCGCGCGGCGCTGCGCATCGAGCCGGATCACGACGGGGCCAAGCTCGACCTCGCCGATGTGCTGCTCAACCGTCTGCCCGCCGCGCCCGACGCACAGCAGATTGCGGATGCCGGCCAGGCACTCTCCTCGGTGAGTGCACGTGCACAGGGAGAGGCCCGTTATGGCTCGCTAATCACGCGGTTGCAGACCTTGCGGGAAGCCGCGACGCTTCCAGCGCTCGACACGCTGACGGCAGCGGTGTCCGCGCAGCCCGACGATCTCAAGGCCCGCTCCGCGCTCGCCGCCAAGCACATCGCCCGAGGCGAACTCGAGCCCGCGCTCGACCAGCTGCTCGAGGTCATCCGGCGCGATCGCAACTACGATCAGGGCGCCGCCCGGCGCACGTTCTTGTCCGTTCTGGAACTCGCCGCCGACCGCCCCGCCTTGGTGACGGATTACCGCAAGAAGCTCTCGCTGCTGCTGAACCGCTGACCCCGCGGGCCGCACGGATCCTGAGCGCGCTATTGCGGGCGTCCGGGGTGAGCGGCTCTCAGTAGCGCATCGATCTCCGCTTCGGCCCGCAGCCAATCCTGCGTCTCATTGCCCGGTGCGAAACCGCGCCGCTCGGCGTGAAAGTACGCCGCCTCCGCGATCATTGCGCGTCGAGATTCTTCGGTCACATGCTCGGCCGTGGCGCCCGCATTCGTCTTGGCCCTCGGCTTGACCCGACGCGTCGCGCGACGCGAGGGTGCTTTTGCAGATTCTGTTGCCTCGATGGTCGGGGCGGGATCAGATCGACGGGCTGCCATAAATCCTCCTCGTGATGGCTCGTGACACGGTGCGGCACTCGCTGTGCCTTCCAAGCTGCGGGCTCGAATCCCGCCCATGCGATACTGATGCAGCATAGGACGGAAAGGCCCGAGACCGCAAATCGTTCGACGCACCCGCTCCACGGGACACCGCGATTGTCCGCGGACTGTCCGCTGTCCGCGGTGCGGACAATCCCCTGACCTGAGCCTCGGGATCGGAGTCCAAGCTCTCTATTGTCGAATCAAGTAGTTATCAAACTGTCTGTCTCGTGGCACGAGGCATGCAATGACTCAAGCGTATAGGAATTGTCACACCCTCTATGAGCATTCTCG
>JAJZZR010000517.1 GCA_021797465.1 Pseudomonadota bacterium
AGGCGCGTGCGCCTCGGATGCCCCAGAACATATCGCCGATCTCATCAAGCGGCTTGCGCAAGCTTCAATGAGGCCGAGGCGCGTGCGCCTCGGATGCCCGTCTCATCCGATCCGATCGCGCTCATCGCTTCGCTCGCTTCAATGAGGCCGAGGCGCGTGCGCCTCGGATGCGCTGTTTGCCGGCGGCGAGGCTTTCGATGCGACGGGCTGCTTCAATGAGGCCGAGGCGCGTGCGCCTCGGATGCCCCCTACTCTACAAACCGTTGAAGGCCAACGCAATCCTGCCGCATTTTCGAGCGGTGGTCTATGGTGAGGGGCGGAGTTCGCCAGAACTGGACATAAGTCGGTATTCACGATGTCAAAGATCACATTATATCAATATCCTAGACGAATTCGAGCGAGTCCTGCCGTTCGTGTGCCATGTCGCCGCTCGCAAGCATTCGGCGAGGTCGAAGCCGATCTTAACTAAAGCCGCCCCCCTTCGCTAGCTCCGCGTGATGTTACTATATAACGAGAGCTTGGCGTTCGATTTTCGAGACCGCCTTGCCGATGCTCGCCATGGCTAAGTCGATTTTGTCTGCCGGTCCGACATCGATCAGCAGGACGTGGTCCTCGCCGTGCTTTATCAATTCGCGTAGTCGTGTCTCCATCTCTGCCCGGTGGCGGCGCGATAAGCGGCACTGGAAGACAGAAAGTTGTATCCACTCCCCATATCCATGCATGGCTTTGAACACGCGCCGCCAGCGTTTTTGATCAGAAATATCGTAGGTCACGATAAAGAGGCGTTCGTCAGCCATGGGCAAATCCTTACCGCGGCAAATAATGCGGATAGGTCGGCAGCTCTCCCAAAAGAAACCGGGACAGCAACCGTGCTTGAACCAACAGCATGCGGCGCATGCTCACCTGATAGCCGAAGATCGGATGCGTTGTCTCCTGGGAGAGACGGCGCTCGAACGCCTCGACAAAGCGGCGGCGCCCTGGCTGCGTCAGCGCCGTACCCGTGACCGCCACGACGAAATCACTCGGCCCGACCTCGCCGGTATTGACCGCCGACAGCACGACGGAATCGGCGACGATCGCGCGGAACGGCTCCATGAGGTCGAGCGCCAGCGCCGGACGGCCATAGCGCGGCGCATGATAAAAGCCCCGATAGGGATCGAGGCCTACCGACGCCAGCGCGATCGTCACATGTCGGGTCAGCATCGCATAGGCAAGCGACAGCATGGCGTTGACTGGGTCGGCCGGCGGTCGGCGATTGCGCGCCTCGAAACGGAACGGCGCCAGTTCACCGACGCCTTGCTTGTCCTCAGGCGACCTCAGTAGACTTGCAAAGGCGCGGAAATATACGGCGGCCGCATCTCCTTCGACGCCGAGAAGTTGCGCCAGGGTCGCCGCGCCACCCGCGGATTTGCGCGCCGCCCCGAGCCGGTCGAGCACTGCCTGCCGCTCCTCCGGCGGTCCGCGCCAATTCCGGCGCAGAATTGTCCGCTGGTTTGTGATCTTCGCTGCGACCAGCTCCTTTGCGAACCGCAAACATCCGAGCTCGTCGAAGCTCAAGCGGTATTGCGCCGTGCGAACCTCGACATTGCGATGACCAACGCCGTGGGCAACACCGCGAAACCAGCCACTGTGACTGTGAAAGGTCACCGGAATTTCGCGTTCGAGCAGCGCCGCGAGCGCCGGCGTGGTGATCGAGACATTGCCGTAGAGCGCTACATCCGAAATGTCGATGAAACGCACTTGGATTTCGCCTTTCTCCTCGTCAGTGATTTTGAGCGTATCGCCTTCCTTGCCGATCCGGGCGCGCTGGGATTGCACAATCAGCGGCAGCGCCTCATCGGGGGGAACGGCGATCATCCGCGGTACGAGAGACGAGCCGGACAGAGAGCGAACTTCGTCCGGAAGACAGACCGTCACGAGCGCGCAACGCGGACATTTCGGGCTATCCTTGAGCGGCGGCGGAATGCGCCCTTGTGAAACCGTTAGCCGCAAATCACTGACTGCCGTTCGCGCCGCCACGCGTAGCACATCATCCAACGCGACGCGCACGCGCTCCCGAGTTTCAGCGTAATAGATGGCGCCTTCCTCGACGCGGTAGCCGTGCTCCTCGAGCAGCAGAGCTTGAAGGCATATCTGGATGCGCTCCGGCTCATAGACACCCTGAGCGATATGCGGACGCTTGCCCCGTTTGTAATCAACGGGCGTCACGACGCCATCCACCGCCTCGGCAATGTCGAGCTTGGCGATGACCCCCAACGTGGTGGAGGAGAGTGTCAGCGACCGACTGACGACCTTTTCACTTTCTAGCGCTTCACCAGTCTCAAGCGCCTGCGGCGCCGGAAGCGGCATATTGGGCTTGTCGACGCGCTTGTGAACGCCGCGACCTTCAACCGTATCGCCCGTCTCGGTCCATTCGCTCTGCGTCCACATCAGGTAGGCGAGCCGCGGGCAATAGACGAACTCGTTTACCATCCGCGCTGGAATGAACGGGGTATCGCCGCTGATCGGGGGTGCAGGGAGGTGAAATTCGAGCTGGTGGTCGGTCATCACGCTCCCCCCGAAATTGTTCGTCTTACCTGGTCCCCACGAACAGTCCGCCGCCGAAATGGCGATCACGGCCTAGAAGCACCGGTCCCGGCGTGGCGCCGTGAAACCTGAGCTTTGCTAGGCCAAAAAGCCCAACCCCCGGCTTTGCAAAGGTCTTAGCGACCTCGACCCTCGGTTGCGGGAGTCCGGCGCGCCGGCATTCGGCGAGAAGATCAGCTTCGAGCGCCGCCGCCGCGTCCTTTAGCTTCGCATGCCGTGTCACACGATAGGGGGTTAAACTTTCCCAGGTCTTGGAGCGCGCGAACAGAGGGTCATCCTCGATGTTGATGGAATGGGAGACGAGCGAGACCCTTCCCGCCCGCCCAGCGCGCAATTCGTGAAACCCCTCCAGAGCGCCTACGAGCGTGCGAAGATGTTGGCTCTCAGCGCTGAAAGCTTCGTGACACGCAAGAATATGCGGTGCGACAATCAACAATCGCTTGCGTGGCGCGTCGAACAAAAACGCGAGATGCTCATGTCTGCCCGATTGCGCCGGGGCGCCATCAAGCGCATGACCAGTAAAGAAGATAGGGAGTATGTCGTGATTCCCCAGCTTTTCCTGCACACGAGCCATGATGGCGCGGCGCAGAGCACGTGTGAGATTGAGCGGCTCGGCCTGATCCGTCAATCCGTGCGTGATAGCAAAGGCAAACACCCCATCTGTGTGCCGAACCGGCGCCATCAAGCCGAGGCCCAAATAGCGGCCGTCGCCAATCAGCAGCGGACCGGGGACGGGCTGGGCAAACGCAATCTCGACATGCCAGAGTCGCTCTTTGGCAAAGCGTGTGCCGGACGCAAAGGCTTCGGCGCGTTGCCCTCTAGCCTCGAAAGGTTCACGCTGCACGCGGACAGCCTGCACGGGTACACTGATGCCAGCATGCCGTAGCGCCTGTCGCACGGCCCAATCCGCCGCCTCGTGCTCGCGCATGCGTTCGGCGCCGCCCTTGGCCTCTTCGCGTATCCGGCGGGGGTCGATCCGCCGTCGTGCGGCGCGCTCCGGCAAGGCCGCAGGCGTGACGGTACGCCAGAGACGCGCGGGCTCAGCACCTTCGACGCCGTAATGTAAGAGCATCTTGCGGTCGTCGGCCGAAACCAGTACCGCGCCATCATCAGACACCTCGCCTGTTTCCGCATCGAAATCGAGCGCAAGGCCAGAGAACGCCCAGGCGACATCGCTAGTCGTAATAGAGCAATCCGGAGGCACGGCAACGAGCACGCGTCGAATCGACCGTTCCGTTTGGGCGTGGCCGATAGACGGTAGCGGCGCGATGCGGATGCGACGCGCCTTGTCGGGTTCCTGTGAATCGCGGCCGACAAAGATTTTGTCTGCCAAGGCTTCTCGCTTGGGATCGTCTCGCCGCCATACCGAAGCTTTCAGCCGCTTCACGGCCAAATCTCTGACCTTTTCCGTTAGCGCACCGACACACACAAGGGGCTGCGAAACGAAACCCCCGTCGTTCCTAATCTCGAAGAAAAGAAATGCAGATTGGCTATTGTATCGAACCTGCCTGAAGTATGGTTTTGGTGCTTGCGTAAAAAGCAGAGTGGCCTTTTTACCCACGCCGATTGGCTTGAACCTCCGGCGCATCGCCTTGAAACGTTCCGTCAAACTCGTCAGAGAACCGGGGCGAAGGCAGGAAAGTTCTGTGCCGCTGCCTCCCTTGTTGGGACGCCACAGAACACCACCATTCGTGCGAAGGCGAGTATCTACTTCGTTGACTACCTCGCCTGTTGCCCAGGCCATGTCGACACCGCGGCCAAATTGATAAAGGTTGGCGGCTATCTCGGAGATCGCGCGCGCATGGCGCTCGGCGTCCGCATCCGGCTCGAACGTCCATGCGTAGAGCAGCGGCTGCGCAGCGTCGAAAATATAGGCGCGAACAGGCTTGGCGGTACGGATTTCGCCGATCCGCTTCGGATCGCCACCCATCGCGTCGAGATCGTTGTTGGGAACGAAGTTCCTGAAAAGCTGTCCCTTCAAGGCCGATGGCACCACGATCAGCGGAGCATCCAGGCTTTCGAGCCATTTGAACGCAGCCGCTTCGTGCTGAGAGAGGTTTTCCCCCCGGGCGGCGCCTGCGACCAGCGCCTGAAACAGGCGGGCGGGAGACGGCGGCCACTCACCACTGCCATGATAGAAGCCGTCGTGAACGCGGATGGAGATAAGAAGGCCGGGCATAAATTAAGCCGCACCTTTCGCTTTCTTCTCTTTCTTTTTATCGAGTTCTTTCAAATCGGCCTGCGCCAGTTCTTTCTTGAAAGTAACGGATCGGTTTGGTCCTACGCCAAACCTATTCGCCGCGCCCTCAGCGTAATCGATGGCAACAGCGGCCGAGAGTCCGACAGATGAACGAGCGCCGTCGCGCGCAACGGCAACCCATTCCGCAGGCGTTTTCTCATCGGGTACAAGCGAGCAACCTTGGCGCAGAAAGCCGTCGAGTGGCTCGGTTGCCGCCACCAATGCGAGGCCGAGAATATACCGTCTGAGACTTAGGGCGTTCTCGCCGTCAAGCTTGCGCAACGCTACAAGATTGACCGTCACGGTGCGCTCAATGGTGCCGCGAGCAACAACGCCGCCATGAGCCCCTGTTGCTGGCACGTGCACGAAACCACGTTGCGCGAGCGGACTTTCGGCCTTGCCTTCTGCCTTCTTTTTGTCCTCTTCCGAGAACACTTCGAGGGTAGCATAATCCAGCGCAGGGTTATATTGTGCCGAACGACGCAACTCGTCCACATCCCAGGCTCGGATGACGGACTGAACCAGCCGGGGAAACTTTGCCTGCGTGTCGCGCGAATCCCAGACCCCGAAGACCAGAGAGGTCGGTGCGAGCTTGGCGAGCTTCGACGCGTCGCCCGTGTCGAGAAACAGCTTGAACGCAGCATGGGCTTCGTCCTTCAATTCCGAAGAACGGATCACTGCATCCCCTAGTCGGTGGCCTGCTTCGAGAATCGAAACGGTCTTCTCGTTGCCGTAAGCGATCTCGATTTGCGGAACGAGCTTGGCCAGTGGATTTTCTGCCTCGCCCGATTTAGCCGCCTTGAAGATTGGCTCCATACGGTTGGCCTGGCTGCCGACACTGTCGATGGTCGCTACCTTCGTACCGTCCGACAGGGTGTCGATGTTGTAGCCGATGTCGGCATAGGTGGGAGGAAAGATCACGCCGCCTTCGCCTTCGACCGGCAGGAGCCTCTGCTTGCAGGTCAACGCCACCGGACCATTTTTGTTATCAGCCCAGGCGTTTATGGTTTCAGCTGTGAGCGATGTCATATGGTTCCTCCTGTGCGAAAGTGACAACCTTGTTCTTGCCCGACAAATCCAGTTGAAAGCGAAATCGCCTCAGCGGGAAACCCGGGAGAGCACCCGCCAGCGCCGCGCGTGCAAGCATAGGCGGCAGGCTTACGCTCCAGGCGGCATATCGAACTTGACGAAGCCCGAATTCGACGGGGCGGGCGTTTTCTAATCCCCAGGCGGCGAGAAATTCGACGACGGGGGAGGCTTCAATGGCATGCTTGTGTTCGTTAGCCGAATACCCGGCATCGATGGCAGTCCATGCACCGCGCGGATCGAAATTGAAGCTGCCTCCCATCGGTGTGAGTAGATCAAACGGCGTCTTGACGAGCGCTCCCCTATCTTCTTCCCATAACTGCCGCACGCCCTTCGTCTTCAGGTCGCCGGGCAGCCCATCGGCCTTCTGCTTTTTGGTTGGCTTCGCGCTTACCCCTTTCAGCATCGCGCGCACGATGGCGTTGGCTGACCGATTGCCAGCATAAAGCTTGAAACTTTCCCGGCTCGATCCATCCGCCCAATGACCGAGTGTGACAGCCGGCCTGTTGCCGCCGCCAAACTTGATAGGCAGAGCCATTCGGTCGCCTCCCTTCGCAGGAAAGGTAACGGACAAATCCAACGGCGCCGCCGCGCTGGCAGCTACGGTTTCGTTCGTATCATCGTCTTCTTCGGCGTCATTATCCCCGCCATCCTCATCCTTCTTGGGTGGCGGATCGGCGTAACCAATTGGGCCCCATCGAGTCGCTTCTGCTTCGGCCAAGAACTCCAGCACGATCTCGAAAGGATTTCGTTCTCCTATGGCGCAGAGCGCGAAGTGAGTGTCCGACTCGTCGGACCATTCGAAGCAGCCCGCGGCTCCCCCCAGCAGAATGTCCGCCGCCTCCATGAATCCCATGCAGGCAAAAACCTGTCCGGGATTGAGCAGATCGACGGGAATGGAGGCTTTGGCCATCACCTTTCCTTCATGCGCGGAGCACCCAAGCTTTCAGGCCTATCGTTGTCGCGCGAGGCCTGTTGATCGGCGGCGCGCAACAGCGCCTCCCACCATGCGAGGCCCCACGGCCCCCAGCGCTTCTGAAGCCGTGCGAAGCGCAGCGCGACCTCGCGGGCGCGCTCTTCGAGCGCTGAAGGCGGCGCGTCCTCACAGCCGCGCGTTGCGATCAGCGGTCGCGCCCGCCCGTGATGCGCGGCGATCAAATGCAGCACGAAGTCACGCCAGTCCTCGGGTAAGGCTTTGAACCTGGGGTGAGCTTCCGCATAGGGCAGCGATCCAAATTCGTGCCGATAGCCATCAAGAATTTGCTGGTTTATCGGCCCGCGCGTCTTAGCAAAAATCTTGTAGGCATCCGACTCGTCTTTTTCATGCGGAGCCCGGAAAGCGCGTTGCCAACGGGACGCCCTTTTTCCTTCGTCGTGCAGGAACGCAGCAACCGACAGCGCTTCGGCGGCAGGACCGGAAAGGCCGATCTTGCTCGCAATGTCCCGAGCCTTCTGCTCTACCCATTTTTGATGCTGGCCAAGCTCCTGAGGCCAGGAAACAGAACGGGCATCCTCTGATTGTGCGGCGCTCCTGTAATGCTCGATGACAAGCCACTCCTCCGCATCGCCGTCAGCATTTGCACGAAGAACAAAATCCTCCTCGAAATGCCAGTTCTCCTCCTTGCTCTTGTACCCTTCAGATGCGGTCCGCCGCACGCGAAATCCTACGTCTTCACTCCAGCCTTTATAGGTGTCGGCGGTCGGAACAACATCATTTCTTTTACTGTCCAGAACGCCATTATTCAGGCCGCCGACCCGAGCATCCACGATAAGAATTTTTCCGATGAACCCACCGACAAAATCTTCCTTCTCCTTGCGCTCCGCCGCCAGGGAGCTGAGCGTGTAATGGGCCGCGTAACTTCCATCGGGCAAAAGAACCAGGAGAACCACGTCTTGGCCATGAAGTGCTTTCGTCTGTGGCTTAGCCAGCTGCGTCGCGAGTTCGCGCGCGTCGGCGTCATCTGTCCCGTCAGGAGGAACGGCATCTACGGTTTGCTCGCCATGGACAGTCTGTTGAGGTTTGAGGAGCGCTCTGGCACGGTTCTGAAGCCAGTCGGCTACCCGATACGATTCGGTTTCTAGTTTTTCACTCTCACGAACAGGCGCCGCCTCAAAGAATGCCGCCACTTCCTCCTTTTCTGCAGATGTCCGTGGCCATTCAGCTGAGCCCTCCCGTATCGGCAAATAGGTACGCCAAATGACGATGACCTGACTATCAGGCTCCATCCAACCGCGCAGCCAGGGCGCCACATCGGGACGGCCTGTGTGCCAGTCGAGCGAGGTCATCGACCAAGCGTCGACGAGAGCACGCGTCAACACCGGGTGCAAAGGTTCGGGCGTTGCTGCCGTGTCGATTTTTCTGCTCAGATCTTTGTCCGATTTAGCGCGTAACCCCAGATCGCGTAATACTCCGGGGCTTGCATCCCTCCCACCGTCGGTTTTCGGAAGCTCTTCGAGCACCGCAAGGGAGCGAAAGGCGACCATCTGACGGCGTTCCTGTTCCGTCGGTTTATCGGGTTTTTTTGGCTTCGGTTCATCGCCATGAACGATTGCAATTGTCGCATTGCCTTGCCCGCGCCGGTTCACGCGGCCAAGCCGCTGCACCATCCGCTCCCATGGAACGAGATCGCAGACCATATGGTCGGCGTCGAGATCAATGCCAACTTCGCCCGCCGACGTGGCGATCAGGAATGCAGGCTTCGCCGGCGAATCCGAACCGGCGAGGAAGCCATGGCTTTTCAGCCAGGTCTTTGCACCGTCCCGCTCCTTGATGCGTCGAGCGCCAATGAACAGTTCTGTGTCGGCCTTTGGATCAGATGTCCTTTTGTCAGGCGCGGCAAGCCTGTCTAAATCGGCCTTCACCTTTTCCGCGACCTCACGGCTATCGCAGTAGACAAGGCATCGGATGGACTTAGAGCCCTCCTCCGAAAGCTTCCATGCCTCCCGTGCCAGTGCCTCGACGAGCACACTCTTATCGCTGTCAATATTGACGAAGCTGATGGTCTTTTTCGCTGAAAGGCGGTCTTTGACGATCGTGTCGGATATGTCGTCATCTTCGAGTCGAAACACGCTAGTCGCGACGCCGCCATCCAACGTTGGTTGGTTACGCCAAGTAGCCGACAGGGGCAGCAACTTGAATAGCGGAACGATTCTCGCGTCATCGTCGGCGATGGGGCCGAACTCCTTCGCGCCGTTTGCGATCTGCCAAAGCAACGCTTCGAACGGAGGAACGAGATGCGCTTCGTCGAGCGCGACCAGCGTGTCAGCGCCCAGCAAACCCGCCTGATAAGGCCGCATTCTGCGCGAGACGCCGTAGCCCTCAAATAGGAGGCGCGAGCCGATCATATCGACGGTGCCGATGATGATTGCGGGCATGGTCGGATCGTCGAGCCATTCACGATTGTCGACATGCGCGCCGCGCAAAGTAGAAATCGGAAGCCGGGCTTCGTTCAAGCCAAGCAAATCCTTCAAATGTCTTGCGTCACCTTCGAGTGCGTTGCGGAGCTTTTCCGCCTCTTCCGTTGCCTGGTCAACCACAGCCCGCCGGTCAACGATATAGACCAGTCGACGTGGAATTGTCTTGGAAGACTCCTTCCCAATTAGGGCACGGGCAAGGAGCCAGATGACCATCACTGAGGTCTTTCCGAGCCCGGTGGGTAAATCAAGCGCGGCAGGAATTTTTCCGGCGGCAAGACAGTCAAACAGACGATTCTGCCACTGCATCGGCCGATGGCCGGTCAAGCAGAAAAAATTGTCCTGGAAAGACTTCTGGTCGACGCTCATTCGCACGCGAGGCCTAGACCGAGATGGGTGCTCAGCATGATGGTTCTCTCAGCGTCTCGTCTCGCCCCCGGTCCGAATTATAAGCCTGCCTCTCTGATGCGACCCTCGGCGCAGTCATCAATATTATGGGACATTAGAATAGGCGGTGTATATAATTCAAGTTCAATCACAAAAAAATAGCGCGCTGGATATTCTCGTTGGACGATGACCCGTCCCGGGTTCCCGGAAGCTATTTGGTTTGACTCCGGCGACCAATACCCATCCTTCCCGCCCTTCGACGCTTATCACATCCCCATACCCATGCTGGGCGGCTCCGGCTCCAGCTCTGGCTCGGGCGTTGGTTCTGGCTCTGGGCGCGGCTGCGGTATTTTTCCCCACGCCGGGGTGATGATTTTATCGTCCCTGTGCGGCACGAATATTTCTGCCCGGCTGGCCGCGCGGGGAGTCTGCGGGCGCGACGCAGCGGACGCCTCGGCTTCCGGCACCCGCTGCGATACTTGCGCCCTGGCGGGTTCCGTTGTCGATGGGGCTGGCCGTGGTTTCGGCTGCGGTGCCGAGTGTGGTGCCGCCTGCGGTTTTGCGGCTGGCTCCGCCATTGGCCGCGGCCTCTGCGGCTGTGGTGAAGACGCCCCCGCGCCCGGCGCTTGTCGCGACGGCGCGGAAACCTCCGCCGATGATTTCACCGTCGCGGATGGCACCGCCGGCGCTTTTGACGGCACCTTCATCATTGTAGCTGCCTTCGCCGTCGACTGTGTCGTTTGTGCTTTCACCACCGGCTTCGGCGACGGCGGCGGCTTGGCCACCGACACTTTGGGAGACGAGGGCGACGGCGCCCCCGCTGATGACGGCCACACCGCGACAATGGCGCTCTTCGCCTTGGTCATTACCTGGCCAAGCCGCGACATGCGCCCCGGCTTTTGCGCCGGCGCCTTCGCAACCACCCTGGCAGCCGGCGGCTTTGGCGTCGTCCTTGCCACTGGCTGCGCCTTCGCCACCGGCTTTGCCGAAGGCTGGGCTTTT
>JAJZZR010000052.1 GCA_021797465.1 Pseudomonadota bacterium
CGGGGCAGCTTTATATCATCCTACCGCGCCGGGAGCGTAGCGTTAACCAGATGATTTCCAGTATGACAGGCTTCGCCCGGCGCGAGCTCTCCGGTCCCTGGGGGAGCCTCGTGTGCGAGCTGCGCAGTGTCAATCATCGCTTCCTCGAGAGCGGCTTCCGCCTGCCCGAGGAGCTGCGCTCGTTGGAGGGCGACCTGCGTCAGCGCCTGGTGCAGGCATTGCACCGCGGCAAGCTCGACTGCACGATCACCTACCGCCCGGCGCAGGCCGCGGCCCTGAGCCTGGAGGTGAACCCATCCGCTCTCGAGCGGCTGATCGCGCACCTCGATAAATTGGAGCGGACCATCCCCGTCGGCACGGTGGACCTCCTCGAGGTGCTGCGCTGGCCCGGAGTCCTCAAGGACCAGACGACGGCCGGAGAGGAACTCCTGACGGCGACAAGAGAGGTGTTCAACGCCGCGTTAGCGGACCTTTGCGCCGCGCGCGCGCGCGAAGGCGAGAAGCTGCGCGCCGTACTCGAACAACGCTGCGAGAGCCTGGAAATGCTGGTGAAGCAGGTGCAGGCACGACTGCCGGCCGTCCAGACACGGCTGACCGCGAAAATCCGCGAGCGCATCGCGGAACTGGCCGCCGACACCGATCAGGGCCGCCTCGAGCAGGAAATCGCGCTGTTGCTGCAGCGGCTGGACGTCGATGAAGAGCTCGAGCGCCTGAGCGGACACGTCGGGGAAATCCGCCGGGTGCTCACCGCCAACGAACCTGCGGGACGGCGGCTGGACTTCCTCATGCAGGAGCTGAACCGCGAGGCCAACACGCTCTCGTCGAAGTCGCAGGACCTCGAGACTACCCGCGCCGCCGTCGACATGAAGGTGCTGATCGAGCAGATGCGCGAGCAGGTGCAGAATGCCGAATAGGATGGAGCACTGTATAAAGGCATCCCAGCTCAGATCTTGAGAGTACGGACTTCTCGGTCAGTTTTCGTCTGCCTCCCGGCGAGCCTGCTCCAGGCGTAGCTGGGAGAGGGTGAGTTCCAGGCCGACCCATTTTTGGGTGAGCTCGCGGAAGCGCTTGTAGGCGCGCAACTCCTTCCTGACTTGAGTGACGTAGCCGGGGCGCACGAAGCGGGTGGTGCTCTTGCCCGCGTGAGCGTAGCTGAGCTGGTAGAAGGGGCCGTGCCGTTTGGGCTTGACGGGGTCCACGCAGGCGCAGCCCGGCTTCTGGCAGGCGGCATATTGCCTCGAGAGCGTCCCCGGGCGCATCGGCCCGAGGCTCAGTAGCTCCCGCTTGATCTGCTCGATTTGTCGCGCGACGCGCCGCGGCTGCATGGTGGCTTTATACCATATAATGTCAGATAGCCGGTAACGGCTATCTGATAGGAGCGTACACCATGAGTCTATGGTCCACCTGGTGCTCGGTGCTGGCGCCGTTGCGCACCGCCTGCAATCGCGAGCGCAACTTCCTGTGGCTGCTGATGGCCCTCACCGGCATCTGCGCACGCCCGGACCTGCTCGGGGTGACGAGCATCGTGCGCGCCCTGGGACTGACGGAGCGCTGCTACCTGCGGCTACTGGAGTTCTTCCACACCCAGGGGATCGACTTCGAGAGGCTGACGCGGCGCTGGACGCAGATCGCCCTCGAGCGCTTCACGCCCCATCGCCTCGGGGGACTGCTGGTGTTGCTGGCCGATGGCCTGAAGGTAGCGAAGTCCGGCCGCAAGATGCCGGCGGTCAAACGCCTGCACCAGCTCTCCGACAGCAATACCAAGCCCGAGTACATCCGCGGCCACTCCCTGCAGGTGGTTTCTGTGGCTCAGGCGTCAATGTCCGCTCCAGGTCGAGCTTACTTTTGGGCCTGGCTGCCGCTCCCTCAGCGCAGGCTGGTGGGTGCGTAGAATTATGAGCTGAGAGTTTTTTGTCGACACCGCTGAAAATGTACGCAGCTACGGCACGTCTGCCTACGCTCTCATCGTGCTTTTCGGTGGCATCTTGCGATGCCACGCCGGAGCATAGAATGGTCTGGCAAGGTGATCCTGACGTCTCTTCCCGGGCTTTACGTCGAGTCACCGTCACGAACCAGCCTGTCGCTCAAGCACCTGGAGTGTGTCATCGCGCCAGCCATTCAGCGATTGGCCGGTTCAGAAAGTCTTCGACCGCGATGCCGTCGCCGCCGACAAGCAGCGCACGCGTCACCTTGAACGCCGCCGCGAAGGCCGCTGTTCCGGCATGTGCTTGAGGTGCCCGGCCGCTTTTGACTTCAATGGCAATCAGCCGGCCCTGGGATTTTGCGACGAAGTCCACTTCCTGACCTCGCTCGCGCCAATAGTAGACCTCGCGCTCGCCCAAGGCCGCTGCGTTTGCCAGATGCGCACCGACCGCCGACTCGATGAGCCGCCCTCGGAATTCGCGGTCTGAGCGCGCCTCCTCCGGGCTGATTCCGGCAGTCACGGTCATCAGCGCGGTATTCAGGACCTGCAGCTTCGGGCTCGACCCCCGGCTGCGCGCCGCATCGCCGGCGTATTTCGCCAGGCCGCAGACCATTCCCGCACCGGCCAGGAGATCGAGGTAGTGCGCCAGCGTCGTCGTATTGCCCGCGTCCTGCAGCTGCCCGAGCATGTTCGTGTACGAAAGGATCTGGCCGGAGTACCGGCACGCCAGCTCGAACAGGCGGCGCAGCAGCGCCGGCTTGTCCACGCGGGTCAGCAGCAGCACGTCGCGCGCAATGGAGGTCTCGATGAGACTGTCCGCGATGTAGCGGGACCATCGGACGGGGTCGCGGATGAGCGGCGCAGCGCCGGGATATCCGCCAAAATACAGGTACTCGTCGAGCGTGAAGCCGAAGGCTTCGCGCATCTCGGCGTACGACCAGTGCGGCAGCCTCAGGGTCTCGAACCGGCCCGCGAGGCTCTCCGTCAGGCCCTGGGCCATCAGCAGCGGAGCCGAGCCGAGCAGCACCACCTTGAGCGGGCGCTTCTTGCGCGTGTCCTCGTCCCAGAGCCGCTTGACCGTCTCGGACCAGGAAGGGATCTTCTGGATCTCATCGAGCACGAGCACGGCACCCGCTTCGCCTGAGGCTTCCAGCCGCGCCGCCTCCCATTGCTGGCTGATCCAGTCCACACCTCGGAGCGTCGGCTCGTCCGCACTGGCGTACCGGACAGGCAGGCTCAGATCATCGGTGACCTGCTGGACCAGGGTCGACTTGCCGACCTGGCGAGGACCTGCGACGACGTGCAGGAAGCGGCGCGGCTCGGCAAGCCGCTCCGCCAGCACGGTGGCCTGGGGGCGTCGGAACTCGCTTTTATTTTTACTCATTTCACTGAGTATTTTTACTCAATATCTTGAGCTGCGCAACCTACTGCGAAGCGGCCGGCCTCGGAGTGCTTCGCAGTTCAATTCCCCGCTCGTCAGTCGCGGCCGTGCCTAGACGCAGAGGATGCGTTGTAGCTGAGTGTGTAGCTACCCTGACTGATAGCCCACTATGTCACGTCGCCAGACCGACGCGCAGTTCAGCGGCCGCGCCGCTTCGCGGCCTTCCACTCCCTGTTGATCCTGTTCAGATCGAACCCCTTGGGGTCGAATACACCGCCGATCCAGCGCACCAGATCCGCATGCTGCTCGTGACGGCGGTCGCCGACGACGGCGAGGAATTCCGCATAGCCGTGTGGCCCGCCGACCTCTTCCGGCGGACAGGCATTCTCACCGGCGACACAGACCGGCAGGGGCAGCTCGCCCAACCGCGATGGCGGGATGGACTCGATGACGATTCGATGCTCCCAGCCGTCCCCCATGTCGTAGCGGTATTCGAACTCTCCCCTCGGTCCCAACTCCGCCACGACGGCCGCAACCGATACCCGCCGCTCATCCCGGTAGCGGCTGGCTTCCTCTTCGGACCCGGCTTCACTGATCCACCAATCGGGCGCCACCAGATCGGCGCCGATCTCGAATTCATGCACGTGGGAGTCCGTCCAGCCCATCGTCCACTGCAGGTAATGGTGCAGGGACGCGAGCGTCCAACTGTCGGGAACGAGCACTCGGCGCCAGACGAGCGGCGCCACCTCCAGCAGTTCGACTCGCAGGGCCACGGCCTTTGGAACCGGCGGCTTTGCCATCTAGATCTCCTCGTCCGTTCGGGCGGTCGGCTCGACCCCGCACGGCAGGTCAGTACTCCGTATATTTCTTGCTCGACCCCCGCACCTTCTCGGCCGGGTAGTGCGCCTCGTTGAGCGCGATCTTGTCAACCGCGGCCGCCAGCAGATCGATGTCGAGTTTGTCCGCGAGCAGGATAAGGTAGAGAAAGACGTCCGCCAGCTCCTCCCGGATCCCGGAGCGCTTATCCGAATCGGGCGTTCTGGATTGCGCCTCCGACATCCATTGGAAATGCTCGAGCAATTCGGCCGCCTCGACGCTCAGCGCCATTGCCAGATTCTTCGGAGCATGGAATCTCTCCCAGTCCCTGTCGGCCGCGAATCGCCGCAAGGCGTCGCGGAGCGCATCGATCGACGTTATGTCTCCCGCTGATTTCATGATGTTACGGCGTGGTGGGCCTCGGCACAGGATACCGGGCAAACCCTCTGCAGAGCCAACGTCTGCAGGTTGGGGTCGCAGCGCCATCGACCCGGACGCTTCACCGCCGACCGGTGGCGTCCCTATGGCCGCGAGAGCGGCCGCCGGGGCGATGGGCTTGCGTCATCGAGCCGGTGTGTACCAGGAGATCCCGCCCCGAGACTGCGGCTGCGACTGCGTGATCATCGACGAAAGGCGCGCGCGGCGCTGCGGCTATACTGGTGGATGTCCTGTTTATCGACTCGTCAATCGCCTTTTGGATCAAGAAGATGGACGCGTCCGCGCGGGCATGCAGACGTCAAGCCGTGCATGGCCCAGACACGGACGCGCCGGACAAATGAGGTTCCAACCCGGTGAACGCCTACATACCCCCGTCCGCTGTTCAGTACTTTCCCGTCTCGCTGCCGTTTCTGCTGATTCTGGCCGCGCTGCTGGCCCTGATGGGCGTCCTGGTCGGGTTGCGCCTGCTGCGCTATGCCTCCGAGTCGATGCAGGTCAGCGAGCCGGCTTTGATCATGATCCTGGGTCTCTCGCTACTCGGCAGCTACATCAACATCCCGGTGGCCCATCTGCCGGCTCACCGGATATTCACGGCCGACGAGATCCGCTTTTTCGGGATTACCTACGTCATTCCGATGATCCGTCAAGCCCGCGGGACGATCATCGCTGTGAACGTCGGGGGCGCGGTGATCCCGGTCGCCTTGTCCCTCTATCTGCTGGTGAAGCACCGCCTGTATGCGCTCGCCGCGATCGCCACCACGTGTGTGGCGATCATCACCTTCTGGCTCGCCCATCCGGTGCCGGGTTTCGGCATTGCGCTGCCGATCTTCGTGCCGGCGAGCGTGACGGCCATCATCGCTCTGGCCCTCACACGCCGCCGCGCCGCGCCGCTCGCCTACATCAGCGGCAGCTGCGGCGTGTTGATCGGGGCCGATTTGATGAATCTCAGGGCAGTTCCAGCCCTCGGCGCGCCGATAGCGTCCATCGGCGGCGCCGGCACATTCGACGGCATCTATCTCACCGGGCTCCTTGCGCTGCTTTATGCCGGACTGTCGCGCTACATCAGCTGGTGAAACCGCTCAGTGTCCTTGCGGATGGGGTACCGGCCGGTGGTGCTGGCGCAGCCCCTGCTTGAGCATCTTCTGGTAGTGATCGTAGGCAGGCAGATTCTTGAACAGATTGTCCTTCGGGGGTCCGCTTCCGGCCCCCCCCTTGCACCAGACGCTCGACATCTGCGCCTGCTGAACCAGCTGCGACGCCCCGAGCGGCGGGGGATTCGATTCGACGTAGCAGTTGCGGGTCACCCGGTCCATGGTCTGACCCGTCGAAAGCCGATAGGCGTGATCCAGCGTCGGCCGACCGTTGACCGTGGGAAGCTGCCGGAAGGCCCGCCCGGCTTTGGGAAATCCGAAGCTGATCCGCTTGCGGCGCCGCAGTACGGCGTGGACGGCCTCGCGGGCCGCGCGCACCCAATTGATGGGGGGTGGCACCGGGATCGGTGCCTCGATGCCCTGCAGCGCGAGTGTGATGGGTGCGGCGGTGATCGGTTCGGCGGACATGACCGGCTTGCCGAGCGCCGGCGGCGCAAACCGAGCGCGTCGCCGCGGTGATGCCGGTACCAGGAACGCCAGAATCGGAACGCTCTCGGGTGTTGGCAAGTGGAGGATGTGGGATTCGCTGATCAGCAGTGCGATCACGAGCGCATGAGCACCCGCCACGGCCACAAAGAGCAGGCTTTTTCTCGTTCTCCGATCACTCAGCGCGCCCACTCCGCCCCCGCCGGCTTCTCCAGGTTAATCATTCAGACCGCCGCGTCAGCGGCCAAGTTCCTGAGCCACCACGCGGGGGAAAAACGATCCTGGCGGAGGGCGATGCGCGATGCAATGCCCGATGCGCGGCGCAGGGTACGCCGCCCGCGATTACTTGGCGGCGACGCCCGCAGTACCGTATTTCCTGCGGAACTTGTCAACGCGTCCCGCAGTGTCGACGATCTTCTGCTTGCCGGTATAGAACGGATGGCAGCTCGAGCACACTTCCACCTGCAAGTCGTGATCGAGGGTGGATCGCGTCTTGAACGTATTACCGCAGGTGCAGGTAACCGTGATTTCGCGATACTCGGGATGAATGGCGGCTTTCATATTCCGGTGACTCGACGCGGCGGCCCGACCGAAGCACAGGCCACATGGGTTCGCTGAAAAGGGCGCGGAGTTTATCCGGTGTGGCCGCCGGGCTCAAGAGCACCCTGCGGGCGGTCCCGGGGACCGGAAATGTCCTCAGGGGTCATGAGGGCCGCTTCACCGCTGCCCCGAGGCCCTCATGAACCTCTTGGCGCTCCTGAAACAGCGGCCAAGCATTATCCACAAAATCTGTGGATAACTCTGTGGAAGAAAGTGTCCGAATGGGTGCGATCTTGCAGTTATATTGCGGTTTTGTTGCAGTGATGAAAATTTGATCAGGACATTTCCAGCTTATTCATCAAATAGTTAGCTGAACTTCGTTCAGCGACTTAGCCGATATGAGAGCTAATTCACTCATTTCACGACGCAGCGCCAATGCCTGTGCATAAGGGTCATGGATCAGCCCGGAAATCGAGCCAAAAGCATTGACAATTCGATTCAGCCGATGGATTTCGGACTTTCGGGTAGGAAACTCAACAGGACATCGTTCAGGAAGCGCCAGCCGAGTGGGCTGGCCCGGTACTGTCCCCCTTCCTCGACGATCAAGTCCCGACCCATCAACCGGCGCACGGCCGGCTCGACGGCGGCCCACGGCAGACCCGTCCGGCTGCTGAACAGGCGCGGCTCGAAGCCCTCCGATAGGCGCAGAGCATTCAGCATGAACTCGAAGGGTAGCTGTTCGACCGCGACGACGGTGCACGTCCCCACGCCCCCGGCAGCGCTCGCGAGGTAGCGCCGCGGCTCACGCGCCTGCCGCGTTCGAGCCACCTCGTGCGCCGACACGTTCGTGAGCTTGCCGTGCGCACCGGCGCCGATGCCCAAGTAGTCGCCGAACGTCCAGTAATTGTGGTTGTGCCAACATTGGCGCCCCGGACGGGCATAGGCAGACACTTCGTACTGCGCGAATCCCTCCGCCTCCAACCGCTCTCGGCAGCGCGGGAGCATGCGCTCGATGGTGTCTTCGTCCGGGAGCCGTGGCGGGCTCGCGGCGAACGGCGTGCCCGGCTCGAGCGTCAGCTGGTAGTGGGACAGGTGCGCCGGAGCAAGGGAGAGCGCCGCTTCGATATCCGCCACGGCGCCGGCCGCGTCCTGCTCGGGTAAGCCGTACATGAGATCCAGGTTGAAGTTGTCGAGCCCGGCGGCGTGCAGTTCCCCGGCGGCGCGCCGCGTGTCGTGGGGCGAGTGGATGCGGCCCAGGGCCTCAAGTCGCCGAGCATCGAAGCTCTGTGCGCCGAGCGAGACGCGCGTGACGCCCGCCGCCCGATACTCGGCAAACCGCCCGCGCTCGACGGCGCCCGGATTGGCCTCCAGAGTGACCTCGAGCCCCGGCGCAAGGGCCAACTGCTCACCGGCCGCCGCCAGCACCTCGGCGATGGCCGCGGGTGAAAACAGGCTCGGCGTACCGCCCCCCAGGAAGATGCTGTTCACCTCCCGCGCCCGCACTGCCTGCGCCTGCGAGCTCAAATCCGCGCGCAGGGCCGCAACGTAATCGTGCTCGCCGAGCGGGCCGCGCAACGTGTACGAGTTGAAATCGCAGTACGGACACTTGCGCACGCACCAGGGAAAGTGCACGTACAAAGCGAGCGGCGGATTCTCGAGGACGGTCATGGGGCGGGAAGATAGCGGCCCTGCGGGCGCAGCGCGCCCCATTTTCCGCGCCCGTGTCCCGTCGCGCCAGATGCTTGGCCGTCCCATGGTCTCATCAGTACCGGCCGGCAAGCTCGGCCCGGCATTTGTACCTTGATTCGAAGCCCGGACCGTGTAAACCTGCGGACTCGTTCCCCCGACGCTCGAGATACCCCCGCTTGGGCGCCGACCGCTCAACAATGGAAGCGTCAAGCGAATGACCCAGAAAACATTCGAACTCGTCGATAAGTCCACTGATCGCAAGATGAGCCTGCCCGTTCGCGCAGGCACGATCGGACCGTCCGTCGTCGACATCGCCAAGCTCAATAAGGAACTCGGCGTGTTCACCTACGACCCGGGATTCGGCACGACGGCCGCGACCGAAAGTCGGATCACGTACATAGACGGCGATGCCGGCGTACTGCTGTACCGCGGCTACCCAGTCGAGCAACTCGCCGAAAAGAGCACCTTCATGGAGGTCGCGTATCTGCTGCTGCACAGCGAGCTGCCCACGCGCAAGCAGCTGGACGAGTTCATCGGCAACATTCGTCACCACACGATGATCAACGAATCGTTGCTGCGGTTCTTCCACGGATTCCACTACGACGCGCATCCCATGGCGATGCTCTCCGCGGTCATCGCCTCGATGTCGGCGTTCTATCATGACTCGATGGACATCTATAATCCGCGGCGCCGGGAAATCTTCGCGCACCGGATCATCGCCAAGATCGCCACCATCGCCGCCGCCGCGCACAAGCACTCCCTGGGACAACCGTACGTCTACCCGCGCAACGATCTGGATTACTGCGGCAACCTGCTGCACATGCTGTACGCCGTCCCCTGCGAGCCGTACGAGATCGACCCCGTCGCCGCGCAGGCGCTCGATCTGCTGTTCATCCTGCACGCCGACCACGAGCAGAACGCCAGCACTTCGACGGTGCGGCTCGCCGGCAGCACCGGCGCCAACCCGTATGCCGCCATCTCCGCGGGCGTCTCGGCACTGTGGGGACCGGCGCACGGCGGCGCCAACGAGGCAGTCCTGAGCATGCTCGAGCAGATCGGTACCGTCGACAACATCCCGAAGTTCCTCGCTCAGGCCAAGGACAAATCGAGTCACGTGCGCCTGATGGGCTTCGGCCACCGCGTATACAAGAACTTCGACCCGCGCGCCAAGATCATCCGCGAGACGTGCCACAAGGTTCTCTCGCGCCTGGGACGCTCGGATAATCCGCTGTTCGAGCTCGCGCTACGGCTCGAGGAGATCGCCCTGAAGGACGAGTACTTCGTCGAGCGTAAACTGTACCCGAACGTCGATTTCTACTCCGGCATCATCTACAGCGCGATCGGCATCCCGCGCTCGATGTTCACGGTCATGTTCGCGATCGCGCGCACCGTGGGCTGGGTGGCCCATTGGCAGGAAATGATCGGCGATCCGGCCATGCGCATCGGACGCCCGCGGCAGCTCTACACCGGGCCGGTCCGGCGCGAATACACCGCGATCGCGAAGCGCGCCTGAGAGCCCGCACCCGAGGAGTGCGGCCGCCGCGGCCGGGGATGGCCGCGGAACGTGCCGCGGTCGTTCCGGGCGCTCGCATCGCGGCTTCCCCCGGGATTTGCCGCCGCGCCACGCGTGCCACTCAAACGATGAGCGTCTCGGCGGGAGCTGCGCCCAACATAGCCTCGACCTCGGGCGCGCCCGCGCGCCGCATCGGGCGGCCATCCACTGGACTGAAGGGCGCCTGGCGGATGCCGTCTTCCGGGAACACGGTCACCTCGATCGGCTGATCCCCGATCTGGAAGCGCAGCCCGGGGTAGGCCCGTATGCGGGCCGGGTCCATGCGCACCCGCTTCTCGGTCACCTCGTGGGCGATGCCGGCGTCGATGAGCTTCATCGCCACACTCTCGGCACAATCCGCGAACAGGTGCAATTGCACCGGAAAATGCCGGGTCGCGGCGCCGCTCAGCACGGCCCCGACGAGCCTCGGCTCGAACTCCCGCAAGTGTCGCATGGCGGCAAGGGCCGCCCGCCGCTGCGCCCGCAGAGACTCGGCGTGCGCATCCGCGCCGAAAAGCCGCTGGTGCTCCAGCAGCGCCGCTTCGATCTCGCTGTTCTTCGGCAGCACCGCACCATCCGCCACCGCGAAACGCTGCGCCGCTTTGCGCTTGGCGAGCCCGTAATCCCCGATACCGTGCTCGACCATGATGCGCGCCGCCTCCTGCGCCAGCGCCCGGCGCAGATGCTCTCCGCGGGGTGTGGGGCGCTTGGGCATCAGAATATGGATGCGGCGGAACCCTGACTGGTGTTGGTCGACGGCGCACCCGCC
>JAJZZR010000286.1 GCA_021797465.1 Pseudomonadota bacterium
TCTTCTGCAGACGCTGCTCACCGACCCGACACCGACGCTTTCGCCGGCCGAACTCACCGTGGCGCGGCTCGATCTCACTTTGATCACGCAACGATTGACCGAAGAGCAAAAAAACAGCACTCTGCAGGCTTCGAACACATCAGAGATCGCGCAGTTGAATGCCCAACTCGACGCCGCGGCCGATCAGAATGTCGCCCTGCAGCGACAGTTGGATCAGGCGCGCGCCAAACTCGCCGCGATAGCCAACATCGAAAAATCCCTCAACCAGGGTAAACTTGGCGCAGTAGGTACCCCGAAGTGAACATGCTCTCGCAACTCGTGCCCGCCGCGGAGCGCCCGAAAGTCCCGGCCAATCCCTCCCGTCACAAACCACGCATCCTGGTCGTCGACGACGATCCGGGTTTGCTGCGGCTCCTGACCATCCGGCTGCGCGCCGAGAATTACGAAGTGGAAGCCGTCGAGGGCGGACCGCAGGCGCTGCTCGCCGCCGGGCGCTTCCGTCCGGACCTGGTGATCACGGACCTGCGCATGGAGCCGCTGGACGGCATCGGTCTGCTGAAGGAGCTGCAGGTCCGCTGGCCGGGGCTGAAGGTCATCATGCTGACGGCCCACGGCACCATTCCCGATGCCGTGCAGGCGACCCAGATGGGCGCATTCGGCTTCCTCACCAAGCCGATCGACAAGCAGGAGCTGCTCGATCAGGTGCAGAAGGCGCTGCGCATTTCCGGCTTCGGCGCCTCGGACGAGAACTGGCGCGCCGAGATCATCACCCGCAGCGCCGTCATGGAAGAGAAGCTCGCCCAGGCCCAGATGGTGGCCGGCACCGACGCGCGCGTGCTGATCACCGGGGAAAGCGGCACGGGCAAGGAGCTGCTGGCCAAGGCGATTCATCTGGCCAGCCCGCGGCGCAACAAGCCGTTCGTCGCCATCAACTGCGGCGCCATGGCCGAGAACCTGCTCGAATCGGAGCTCTTCGGCCACGAGAAGGGCGCGTTCACCGGCGCGACCAGCGCGCACCGGGGACTGTTCATGGCCGCCGACGGCGGCACCCTGATGCTCGATGAGATCGGCGACATGCCGATCCGCCTGCAGGTCAAGCTGTTGCGCGTTCTGCAGGAGAACCTCATCCGCCCCGTCGGCGGCACCGAGGCGCGGCCGGTGAACGTGCGGGTGATATCCGCCACGCACCGCGACCTGCAACAGCTGCTCGCCGACGGCCAGTTTCGCGAGGATCTGTACTACCGGCTGAACGTGGTGCACATCGAGATGCCCTCCCTCAGCCGCAGGCGCGAGGACATCCCGCTGCTGGTGGCGCACTTCCTGGCGCAGATCGCCCAGGAGACCGGCGGGCGCAAGATCTACGCTCCCGAGGCCGTCGAGCTGCTCGCCACGGCCGACTGGCCGGGCAACATCCGCCAGCTGCAGAACGTGGTGCGACAGAACGTGGCGCTCTCCCAGACGCCCATCATCCCGGTGGAGCTGGTCCAGCAATCCCTGGGGGGGACCTCCGGCCACCTGCCCTCGTTCGATGAGGCGCGCGACGAGTTCACGCGCAGCTATCTGTCGCAGATCCTGCAGATCACCGGCGGCAACGTCACGCAGGCGGCGCGCCTGGCCAAGCGCAACCGCACGGACTTCTACAAGCTCCTCGCCCGGCACCAGCTGACCGCGGAAGAGTTCAAGCAGCGATAGCCGGGCAGATCCGCCGGCTGCGCAAAGCGTGACCTGCGTCACGATTCTGCGACTTCGCGCCCCAAGAAGTCCTGCAGTGGGCCGAGCGCACCGCTCGCCGCGTCGCAAGACCGCTAAGCTGTCATCCCTCGGTCATAGGGGTACCCTAAGCTGTTCTCGTTCGACTACACTGCCGTGCCCGGTCGGCGCGACACGATGTCGCGCACGTGTATGGACGGGTGCACTAGGCGCCCTTGAGAAGATTTTGATTCGAGGTACGAGACCGACATGAAACCTGAACGCACCGCGCACGACGCGCCTGAGCCCATGGACCCTTCTGCCGCTGACCCGTCTCCGACGGGGAAAGTCCGTCAGCTGCGAGCCCTGAGCCGACCCTACGCGTGGGATCCGTACGAAGTGTGGCGCACCCGGGTCAAGTCCAGTCCCGCAACCCCAGACCGCAAGAAGTAGCCGCAACTCATTGAGTGTCCAGGTGATTCCGGTTCCTCAGCGCCCCTTGCCGAGAAGACCCCCTCGACGGTCTGCAGCAGGATGGTCAGGGCGAGCCGCTTGTGTGCTCGACAAGCATGTATTACATTTTAGTACATGGCGACGCTCACACTGAGAATCCCGGACGAGTTGGATCAAGAGCTTGAGCAAGAAAGCTCTGCCAGCCATCTGTCCAAGAGCGATCTGGCCCGCGAGGCCCTCCAACGGTATTTGCGGGTCATGAAGTTTCATCGCCTGCGTGAGACGCTCGTGCCGCGCGCCCAGGCCCGGGACATTCACACCGACGAGGACGTGTTCCGCAAGCTCGGCGAATCGTGAGAGCGGTGTTGGATTCTTCGGTGCTGGTGGCGGCCTACATCAGCCGTGCCGGAGCGTGCGCCAGCCTGCTGGAGGATGTCCTGAACGATCACGAGTGGGTGGTCTCCCGATTCATATTGGACGAGTTGTGCCGCAAGCTGCGGGAGAAATTCAACTACCCCGAGGATGACATCGCCGCGGTTCGCCAGAGCGTGATCGCCGCCGCCGAATTCGTGGAGCCGACCGAGATCGCCCCGGGAGCCTGCCGGGATGTCCATGATCTGCCGGTGCTGGGCACGGCTGTCGCCGGCTGTGCCGAGGCGCTGATCACCGTCGACAGGGACCTGCTCGACCTCGCGACCTTTCGTAACATCCCAATCTTGAAGCCCGGCGAATTCTGGAGACTGCTCGAATCCCGCGCTGCCGCGCCGGGACACTCGAAAGACTGAGCCGCGATCGCGCTCAGCGCCCCTTGCCGAGGAAGACCACTTCCGCGGTCTGCAGCAGGATCGTGAGGTCGAACAGCAGCGTGTTGTTCTTCACGTAGTACAGGTCGTACTGCAGCTTCTGGAGCGCATCCTGCTCCGAGGAACCATACGGATAGCACAGCTGCGCCCAGCCGGTGATGCCCGGCTTGACCGAGTGACGCTCGTGGTAATACGGGATGCGCTCGGCGAGCTCGGCGACGAATTCCGGTCGCTCGGGGCGCGGCCCCACCAGACTCATCTGTCCGCGCAGGACGTTCAGCAGCTGCGGCAGCTCATCGATCCGGGTCTTGCGCATCAGCGCCCCCACCCGCGTCACGCGCGGATCGTTCTTGCACGCCCACTGCGCCTCGCCGTTCTGCTCCGCGTCCACGCGCATGCTGCGGAACTTCAGCAGCTCGTACGGTTCCCCGAGCAGTCCCGTCCGAAACTGGCGGTAGAGCACTGGCGCGCGCCAGCCCTCCTCCAGCTTGATGGCCAGCGCCGCGCACAGCATGAACGGCGAGGCGAGCGTGAACACGATCAGGCCCCCGACCAGGTCCAGCACCCGGCCCGTCAACAGCCGGATCGAGTCGCGCCGGAAGCCCTCCCCAAAGATCATCCAGGCCGGGTTCAGAATATCGATGCGTACCCGGCCGGTCTCACGCTCGAGGAAGGTCAGCTGCTCGGTGACGTCCACCCCGGCCAGACGACATTGCAGCAGTTCCGCGATCGGAAAGCCGCGCCGCCGGTCGTCCATGGCCACCACCACCTCGCTGACATCGAGCCGCGTGCACAGATTCACCAGGCCCACCGCCGGATCGAGCAGCCCGGCCGTGACCTCCCGCACCTCGGCCACCGCCGGCACATAGCCCGCCACCAGAAACCCGCGCCGATCCGCGCGCCGTCGGATCCCGGCGATGGCCGCGGCGGCTTTACCCGCGCCGTACACCAACACGCGGCGCTTGAGGATGTCCTCATCGACGACCCGCGCGAAGATCGAGCGGGACACCACCATGCCCAAGAAGGCACCGACGGCCGCGAGCGCCACGACCCCGCGGCCGATCCACAAGTTCGGCACCAGATAGAACAGCGCCGAGGTCACCGCGAAGCCCATCAGCACCGCCAGAATCAGCCGCAGCGCCAGCCCGATCAGCCGGGCCCGCTGGCGCGCACTGTACAGGCCGAAGGCGAGCAGGCACAGCAGCATGATCAGGCTGAACAGCAGCGCGCGCGGCCACAGCGCGCCGATCAGTCCCGGCACTGCCGGGAGATCCCCGAACGACCCCTGGAAGCGCACCAGCACCGCCCCATAGACGGCGGCGAAGAACACGATCCCCTCTGCCACGAACAGCAGCGCGATCGCCAAGTAAACATAATGTCCGAACAGCCGGATGCGCAAGGCGTTCCCAGTCTTCCACGATCTGAACAGGCAGCGGCATCCCGCGGCCGACGAGAGCCGCCGAGCGTTCGCGGCTCAGCGAACCATTGTAGTGGCAAATTAAAAATAATCGCCGCCCCCCGCCGTGCGCCGGGTCACAATGGACGCGAAGGGGAGCGCCTCGCCCGGAGGCGGACGGCGCGGGCGAACCCGGCTCAGGCATCGAGTCACCCGGTACGCCCCGAGCGTAGTTCCGGCCATCGCCGGTACCTTCAGGTCACGCAAACCTGAGAACGCCCCCGGGTCGGTTGTAAATTTTTCCGACATCCGAGCGAACCTACGGAGCGTCACCGACAGCCACTGCGGTGCCAGAGGATCCTCATCGCGCCGCCGAACTGCGACACCGAGCGCGGACGGCGCAGCCTGCTATGCTGATATTCTTCGCCCGTTTTTTGGAATTCGATGCCCGATGGAAATTCATAGGGTGAACGCGTTGCGGCCCGGGCTCGGCGGGGCTACCGGGTCCTTGGGGAACTCCCGGACCGGCGCACTGCGGAACGCTCCATGCATCAGCGAGTCGCACCTCAACGAGGGTCGATCGGGGAACGCCGCCCATCACGTCGCCGAGCATATGAGCGCAACCCGCATGCGCTCCGGCGGCCTCGATGCGGCGCCTACGGAAGAACGCTTTCGGCCATCGGCACTCGAGCCCCTATCTGCCACTCCTGGGTCACGAGCACATCGGAACTCTCGATGAGAATCGACGTATTCTTTGATGTCTACCCCCATCCCGCAAAACCCTACTTCGAAGCACAGCTGTCCGAGTGGCGCAGGCAGGGTCATGTATTGCGACTGTTTTCCTTGGGGCAAATACCCGGGGCCTCCTCGCAGTTCGACTTCACTTTCATTGACACGCTGCGCCAGCGCCCGCTGCAACTCGCGCGCAAAGTCGCCATGCGTATACTGACGCAGCCGTCGCGCTGCAGGCGAATCTGGCGTGCAGAACGCGGCCTCGCGTCCAAAGTGAAGCGACTCGTGACCGATGCGCAGTTGCCCACCGACACTCCCGACGTCTTTTTCATGCACAATCTCGCCACTGCCGTGCATTTCTCGTATCTCCGGCATGCCGCACCGCACACGAGACTGGCCATCTACTACCATGGCGGAGAGATCCCCGGCGTCAGGCAGATTCCCTTGGAAGTGTCCGCGCCGACGCTCGGACGTGCGGATGTGATCTTCTCGAACACCGAAGCGTCGGTGAATGAGGTCATCGGCCGCGGCGCGCCGCGTGAACGTACCGCCCGCATACCGGTCGGTTTCCCGCTCGAGCGCTTCGTACCGCCCGCCGATCGCACCTATCTCCCGGACCAACGGTGGCGGTTCGTATGTCTAGGCAGAATGGCCCCCGAGAAGGGCTTCGACGTCGCCTTGCGCGCCTTTGCAGCGCTGCGGGCCCACATCCCCTCGTTCGAAGTCGCATTCATCGGTGGCGGACCACAGCTGCAACGCCTGCAGGGACTCTCGCACGAACTCGCACTGGACGACATCGTACGCTTCCTCGGACACATCGCCTTCCCCGAACTCATTACCCTCCTGGCGCACTTCGATGCGCTGGTCATAGCCAGCCTGCCGGTTGCCGGCTCGAACTGGACAGAAACTCAAGCCACGGTCATGCAAGAAGCAATGTTGATGCGGACAGTCGTGGTAGCCGCCGATATCGGCGGCGTGCGCGAATCGCTCCCGGCAGCGCTGCACCCGTACCTGTATCCGCCCGGATCGGTCACGGAACTGACGGACCGATTGATTTCGCTTGCGTCCTGCAACGGCGAGACGCTGCGGCAATTGAGCGCCATCGCACGCGAATTCGTTCTGACCCACTACGACATCCGCACGATCAACGAGAGGCTGCTGTACCATCTCGGCTCGGTGGCGACATGATCGCGACTTCACACACAAAACGTATGCCGTGACCTCTAGATACCCCCCGCCTGCCCCCTTATCGCAGCGGCGATCTGTGCTCATAGTCCTGCCGGTAGCGCCCTGGCCGGCGCGGCACAATGGCATCTCGATCCGCTACTACCCGCTGATCGAAGCGCTGGCCGCACGCCACGATATCGATCTCTACGTGCACAGCGAAGCGCGCTCCAGGACCCCTGATGACCCGCTACTGGGGTCGCTTCGCAAAGTGACCGTCCGCGAGAAGAACATGCGCCCGCCGGCATTCACCGATCGGATCGCGACGCTGGCGGAGGCCTATTCACCCTTCGGCACTCCGTACAGATTCGCTCGCTACCATTCCCAGCTCGTCCTGCGCGACCTCAGCGAGTTCATCGGCGGCCAGCGCTACGACACGCTCCTGTGGGTGATGTACGAGTACCGCCACCTGCTCAGGCGGCTCAAGCCGCAACTGCGCGGCACGCGCACCGTGTACGACAGCATCGACTCCCCTTACCTGCATCACCTGCGCGAAGCACGCCCGGGCGGAGTGCGCGGCGCCTGGTGGACTTTCGACCTCTGGAAGACCCGGCGATGGGAGAACCGACTGCATGGCGGAGTCGATGCCGCCGCGTACATCTCCGCACCGGACGCCGCCGCGTCGGCCGATGGCGCCCATGCTCCTCCCGAGGTCATTCCGAACGGCATTTACCTCGCCGGCGAGCCGCCGCCCTCGGCGGCGCTGCCGATCACAACTACCCTCGGATTCCTCGGCAACATGGCTTATGGACCGAATATCGCCGGCGCGCTTCGGCTCTACAGCGACGTCTTCACGCCTCTGAAGCGGGAATTCACCGACTTGCGGTTGGCGATCATCGGCCGCGCTCCCGTGGAATCGATTCGGGCGTTGTCGGGCACCGACGTCGAGGTGACGGGCACGGTGGAGTCCATTTGGCCACACATCGCAAACGTCGGGATATTCGTCTACCCCATGACGGAGGGCGCGGGGCTGCAGAACAAGATCCTCGAGGCCATGCACGCCGGCAAGCCGGTTGTCACGACCGAGATCTGCCTGAACAGTGTCGGCGCGCGTGAAGGCGAGGAAATTCTGGTCGGACGCAGTACCGAGGAACTGCGGGCACACACCCGTCGATTGCTGCGCGATCCGGACTACGCCGACGCGATCGGCCGGCGGGGCAAGGCGTATGTCGATCGGACATTTCAGATGACTCAGGTGGTTCAGCGTTTCGAGCGCTTCCTGATCGGAACTGACGTTGCGGACGAGCCGGATCAGCGCGGCTGACCCCTACGTGCCTCAGTGTGACGCGGAAACTCTGCCTTCTGGATTTTTAAAGTCCACGATAGTATCACTCTTTGCAGCAATACTGGGTTCTGCGATGACACCTGATCCGTCGACTTCGATCTCGTCCATCCTGCCGGGAGCCCTTAGGAGCCGTAACTCAATAACAGCACCCGTTCTACCGTGGGAATGCTGGAATTGGTCCTGCGTCTACCCAGAATATGGTGCTGTTAATAATTTCCGCCGCCTGAGGGTAAGTGACGGGGATGCCCGGGTCAGCGGTCCGGCCCAGCCTCAAGCGACTGACGGCTGCCCGGCGACGGCAGCTTTCGGTCTGAGAGAAGCGCGCGCCTCTTGCCGACTCGGACCGCTGCAAGGCGGCCAGCACACTGGGAGCATTCTTGCGCAGCAAGTGCACCGATTCGTCGACGATCTCGCGCCGCTGTAAGCAGGTCAAGGCGGCCATTCGAATCGCACTGACCCCGAAGAACCGTGGCCCGAAGTCAGTTCCATCAGCCCGACAGGTCGCGTATTTGATCCACGATATCGCACGCCCGCGCCGCAAGCTCGAGCCGGCGGAGTTGATCATTGAGACCATTTTTTCCCACCTACACAACTATCGCCTGTACGCGAAAGGTTTCCACCATTCCCGAAAGAGGCACTCATGTCGGAAGAGCCTAAAATGGATTCCGCTATCAGCGTTGTCATTCCCTGCTACAACAGGGCCAATCTGGTAACCGATGCAGTTCGGAGCGTGTTCTCCCAGACGCATGGCCGCCACGAGGTAATTGTTGTCGACGATAACTCAACGGATGATCTTGAGGGCGCACTGAAACCTTACATGGAACGAATCACTTTACTCAGAAAGACACGCAACGAGGGCGTTTCCGCTGCAAGGAATGACGGATTGAATGCGGCGACGGGCGAATACATTTCATTTCTGGACTCAGACGATGTTTGGCTTCCCAACAAATCTCTTGTCCAGTTGCGCGCGTTACTCTCTCACCCGGATTGCGCGATGGCCGTAAGCGGGTGCGAATATATGGACATCGACAATAGGCAAATTCTTACCCCAACTCTGCCAGAATTCACTATCACTTACTCGGATTTATGTATCTACACCGCAATTCCCGGCAGCGCATCCAATGTATTGATTCGCCGCGCCATATTCGATGAGATAGGCGGATTCGACCCGACTCTTCACAATAGCGAAGATCGGGATCTATGGATGCGCATCGCTGAGAAATACAAAATCTGTCCGTGCAGAGAAATAACCGCGCGGATCCGGATCCACGACTCTCCACGCAAGAATCGCCAATTTTCCCTCATGTTGGAGAATCGGCGAACTATAAATAGCAAGATCAGAGATCGGGCGATTAAGCGCAAAGCTGACGCATGGATGTACTTCTCCGCGTACCTGGCGAGCAGCGGGAAGTCATTTCGAACTACATACTATTTGTTGCGTTCGTTCACCTGTTACCCATTACGTGTACATCGCAAGCTAAATCGTCTCTCTCCTGTCCTCGAAAGGCTGCTGCCCAAACCCTTGCATGAGTTATTGGCAAGAATTAAGCGTCGACTCGCTTCATAGACCCGACATTCCACGCATCTCGAGCGCGATTTCGCGGCAATTTTTCCGCGTCGCTCGGCCGTCAGCCGGCGGCCGAGAGGTATTCCTGCGGCGCGAGCTCCCCCTGTGTCACCGTAGTTGTCGCCTCGATACCTCGGTAACCTTGGAGGCATTGAGGAACGACCGTGGCTCGATACGGCAACGAATTCAAAGAACGGGCGGTGGCTCGACTGCTACCGCCTGAGAGTGCTCGAGGGCATCAACAACAAGATCAAGGTCATCAAGCGCATGGCCTACGGGTTCCGTGACGACCAGTACTTCTTCCTCAAAATCCGCGCCGCGTTCCCCGGAATTGGGTGAAGAACCATTATTTTCCGGTCTCATGGTGTCTCATTGCTCGTCTCCGATTGAGATGACGCCGAATGCGATCACGGTCTATTCGGATCAAAGTCTCGCGACAAAAAACGAGCATGTTTGAGAACCAATTTCGCCTAATGAGAGGCTCATCGAGGCGTGAATAGTGGTTAGCCTGGAGTTGCCTGTGAGCCCCGCGATCCGAGTAAATGCTGTATTTGAGGCCGATTTCGCCAAACACATCTACAAAGCGATGCGGGTGTGCGTCCAAGATGGCGTGGATTGCCAGTGTATAAGGAATAGGGCCCGTTATGGACAGGACCGCATTGCGTCCGACCCCATAGTAATATCGATGATACTTGTCGATATTCCTGGATACCATTGCGATCACGTTTTCGAGATATGGATGGCCGGCGCACGTGATGATTGTCCACTGCATGTATTCACCGCCTGGAATGTGGGCCAGTTCGTGATGTTGACCCCACGCCGCGCACTGTGGGTCCGGCGAGCAGTGCCACTGGGATAGCAAGAATCGATCGCCGGGTCTTATGACCGTGTTCAATGGGATCGTTGCCGAGCTCTTGATGTCTAGATACACTCCCCCCAGCCTATAAAGACAAAGGTATCTAAAAAAGTCAGCACGGGCGGCGCCATATTTTTCATTTATTTGACGATACCGCTTTAGCGTACTTGCATCAAAATGCTCGCTAATAAATTGCTCACATTCCCTATTCCCGTATACGCGTACGCGCCAGTCGGGATTCTGTGCGGACAGTTTTGAAATATTGGTCCGTAATTCTTGATTCAATTCCTTCGGGCTTTCGCAGGTAAGGTGGAGGACCTTGGGAATCGCGCCAAGTCGTTGAGGTGTCATCGCAGTTTGAACTTTCAGGCGATTAAAGGGGACCTCTATCAATCGGTCGTCAAGGGTCTCATGAGCTGTCTGTTACACACATTTCTGGTCGGTTTTCGACCCCGCCGATGCCCCGATAACGAGGGGCTGGACACAACTGCGCGGCTCTGGTAGCCTTTCTCCCACAGAGTAGTACGCGGAAGGAAGCTCGGGGACGTGGCGAAGAGATCGCGATGCGAAGATCCTGAAGTCTTGTCTATCATGGGCTGCGGCACCGAGTCGGTGGAGTGGGTCGAGCAAGAGTTCTGCGGCGTCGACCTGGGCGACA